>JACZUR010000023.1 GCA_022573095.1 Gemmatimonadota bacterium
GGCGGGCGGTCTGCACGATCCAGCTGAATGCGATCGCCGATTCCAGCCGCAGCCTAGCACCCAGCTCTCAAAGTATCGCCAACAACGCTCTGTTCAGATCGATAGCGAGGCCGGCAGTCCCCTCCCGAAGACTCCAGGCCACCTCTACTTTGAGGAGTCGGTAAAGCGCCTCTACAGTAACCCCCACGGTTTCCCGGCTCCCACTGGTGGGGACCCAGGGAACCCCCGGAACTTGCCCTCCCGCACCCCCTATCGAAACGAACGCACCTATATAGATCGCTCTCCCCGTGGTGAAAAAAGACCCCAACCCCGCCTCCGGCACGCGAACCGAGCCTCCCACTTCGAGTCTGCCAGTCACTGCCCAACGGCCACCCCAGGCGTGGAACGGCTCGCCCAACAAGGTGCCCCACCCCCCAATCACGAAGTTCTGATGGAGTGGGAGTTCGGCGGATCCCCAGCCTCCCCAAGCGCCAGCTCTCAATTCCACGCTTTTCACCATTTCATGAAAATGCAGCCGCGCCGAAAGGCGTTGGTACGACGACCCTCCACCCGATCCCACGCGGACCCTGAGATCCGCCTCGCTGCGGCTCGCCGTCCCGCCACCCATCCTTCGCCATCGAACCACAGCCTCAGCGACCGCCTGGGCCGGTCCGCCGAGGTCTGGATTGGGCCGAAACTCCCCGCTTGCCGGGTCGACCGAATTGCTGACACCGCGCGACCGCTCGACCCCCAGCGAAAGGGCAACTCCGCCCGACTGGGTTCCCGCCTGAATTCCCGCATAGTCGATCAGTGAGTAATCTCCGTGGTCGCGCCCGAGTTCCTGGCCTGTCAGCGAGTTGGCAACGCCTGATATGATGGGATACTCGCTGACGTCGGTGATTAGCCGACTGGCTAGCAAGCTTACTCTGAGCGACCCGAGCGACCGGGACGCTTCGAAGCGGCCCTTCAGCCTGCCGTCTCCGAAACCGTAGCCCGCCCACGCGCTGAGCTCACCGGCGCCCCCACCCCCGTCCATTCTGAAACCAACTCCTCCTCCCAATGCGAGACCCTCTACGCGATTGAAACGGATTACATCGGATATTCCCGCAACGCCGGGCCTAATTCTCTTGATGCCGCTGAGCGATCTTCCTGCTGCCAGGTCTCGGATGCTCGAACGGATCTCATTGAGATCGAGGTTCAGGGCGGGCGCGACGGCGACGGCGATACCCGTCTCCAACGGCTCAGACCAGGGAAAGCTGTCGCGCACCTGCAGAGAGGCGGATACGATTTCCGGGCCCCGGAAGACGCTGTCGGTTAGACCTGGATTGAGCTCGTATCCGTCGATCTCCCAACGCGCACGAATAATTCCTTGCACCGGGAAGTCGAGCCACGAGCTCGAACGCCGTATCTCGATTTCTTGCCGCCTTGGGAGCCAAAAACGGGCATTCATGAGGCCGTTCTCGATCGTGATGGTCACATCTGCGAGCGTATCGTCCAGATATGAACTCGGTGTAAACCCAAATTGGAAGCGCACCACAGCCCCATCGTCTATGTCCAAGTAAACGGTTCCCACGACACCGGGAAGATCGAAATTCTTGGGACGAATTGCTATCTGGTAGACATTGACCGTCCGCTCGGGAATACGTATCGCCAGCGAGTCGACTATTGCATAGTCATACAGCAAGGGCCCCCGGGCGGAGAGCGGGTGCACTACGTCCCTGACTTCGTCTCCTTCACCAAGGCGAATACGGTCTCCGAAGTTGTTTTGGATTATCCCCAGGTGGTCCCGATGGTATCTGATCACCGTGGGGAGGTCCACTTTGTCCCGCCAACCGATTATTCTTTGCTTGCTATCGTTTGGGGACCGCCAGTAAACCTCGAGTTCAAGTTGATCCGACTTGACGAGGCGCGGCTCCCCGAACTCGTCTCCGAATTGGGCCAAGAAGAAAACGTACCCGTGAGCACGCGCACTGTAGTCGGTAAGACCCCCGCCGGAAAAATCAGCACTACGTCTGTCCACGCTTCTGGCGACGATGTCGAGCACACTTTCGGTGTTCCACTGCTGGCCGTTCAAAATGCACGGGACACCGATAAGACAAGCAGCGAATTGAAATACAATTCTCATCGAATGAAAGTAACCCCGGCCGCGCTGGCCGCTCTTGCCATTTTGAGTGTCGCTTCCGGCTGCTCGGATGCGTTGCTTCCAGGATCGACAACTCTGTCAAGCGCGGAGCTTCTCGTGCTCCCCGTCCAGTCTACCGCCCCACCTGCTACCGATGTTTCGTTTTTCGTCTCAAACTCTCGTGTCGTTGAACGTACAATTCGTCACAACGATACGTTCGGCACTCCATTCGCGCGGATCAGTTTTCCACGCGGCAGTCTTTCCGAGCTTTCGGGCCAACAGTTAACCGCCGACGATTCCGTGTTGGTCACGGTTTCGCCGATCCCGGGATCGTATGGCGTCACCATAACACCTATCGGTTTGCGATTCTCGTCCACCGCCCCAACCTTGAGCTTCTCGGCCGCCGTGTACGGAGACTTTGAGGCTGTGAGTACGTCAACACGTTACGCCGATGCTGATGATTATCTGTCGTCGAGTGAGATCTGGGAAGAGGTCGCCCTCGATACGTGGTCTGCGAGAAACTCCGTTGTGAGCCTCGTTGGGACCTCAGTGTCCGGTTCGATCACCAGGGGCGGCGATCATGTCCAAGCCGCAGCTAGATAGCCGGTCCAGGCCGTTAGCGTTGCCGCGGCGGCGCGGATATATTGCCTTCTCGGGAGACTTTTGTGGCCAAGTACAAACTCATAAGCGTATCGGGTGAACAGACGTTCGACATACCGGCCGGTCAGGCGGTGGTGGTCGGGCGTGCGGTTACGAGTGATATGCCCATTTACGATCCTACTGTCTCCCGCCAACATGCCGAACTCCGCGCTGATGAGAGGGGCCTCAACGTCAAAGACCTGGGGTCCAGCAACGGCACGTTTGTCAACGGGACGCAGATAACCGAGACGGTTGCCGCGCCCGGTGATGTCGTAACGTTCGGCAAGGTTGCATTCAACCTAACGGAAGAGTCGCCGGCGGGGGCCCCACCGCCACCGGACGCGTTCGCCGCCCGGCCACCACCACCCGAAGCTACGATCGTTCGCAAGATCGATGTACCCAGTTCCGGCGAACTGGCTGCAGTGGCAGAGGGACGGACGAGTGGAGAATCACTTCTCAAGGTCGAGGGTGAGTCAGAGGAAGAGCGCAGCGAAAAGAAACTCCGCTTGCTACTCGAAATCTCTATGGAGCTTTCGAAGATGCAGGATGTCGACAAGCTACTCGAGAAGGTTGTCGACATCACATTCCAGGTCATGAGTGTCGACCGCGTCGCGATTCAAATGTGCGAAGATTCGAGCGGCGAACTGATTCCACGATTATCGCGCAACAGACTCGGGGACATGAGCAGCAGAAGCCACGTGCCGAAGTCGATTGCCAACAGAGCCGTAGAAGAACGTCTCGCGATACTAACCGACAACGCAGCCATGGACGAGCGCTTCCAGGGCAAGTCTATCCTGATGCAGAGCGTTAGAAGCGCAATGTGCACTCCGCTCATGGGCAGTGACGGCACAGTGCTCGGCATCATCTACGTCGACAATCTTACCGCAACAAACTCGTTCGGAGACGAAGACCTCGAATTCTTGATCGCGTTCTCCGGAATAGCAGCGGTCGCGATAGAGAATGGCCAGCTCACGGATCGCGTTCGAAGAGAAGCCGTGGTTCTATCGAACTTCCAACGTTATTTCGCACCGGATGTGGTCGAACAGATCGCCAATCAGGAAGAGGCTGTCAAACTCGGTGGAGCGAAAAGACCGGTTGTCGTGTTCTTCAGTGACATTCGGGGATTCACCTCGATGTCCGAGAACATGAACCCGGACGATATCGCAACCCTGCTAACCGAGTACTTCACGGAGATGGTCGAGATAGTGTTCGAGTTCGGCGGAACCCTCGACAAGTTCATGGGCGATGCAATCATGGCCCTTTGGGGTGCCCCGGTTTCCACGGGCGATGACTGCGACCGGGCGGTCAAGGCGGGGATGAAGATGCTTGACGCGCTGGAGGAGCTCAACAAGAAGTGGGCCGCGGAGGGCCGACCGGAAGTTCAGATCGGTATCGGCATCAACTTCGGTGACGTCTTCGCGGGGAACATCGGGAGCGAGCAACGGATGGAGTACACGGTGATCGGTGATTCTGTTAACGTCGCGTCGCGGCTGTGTTCCAAGGCAAAAGTGAGCGAGATCCTGATATCAGAACCGTTCTATAAGGCGTTGCAGGACCCGCCTAAGGTGGAAGCTCTAGAGCCTCTCGAATTAAAGGGCAAGGCAGAGGTGGTGCCGGTCTACCGCGTGAAGCGGTAGGGCACACCCGCTTTATCCATGAGATCGATGACCAGGCGAACCGGAAATCCCATCACCGAAAAGAAATCCCCTTCAATCCTCTCCACGAGCGCAGCCCCGTAGCCCTGAATGCCGTAAGAGCCCGCCTTGTCGAGCGGCTCGCCCGTCTTCACGTAATCATCGATAAAACCGGCATCCAACTGCCGAAAGCTGACCGCCGTGGCATCCAGTCTAGTCTCAAGGAAGTCGTCTCGTGCAGCCGCTACCGCGGTCAACACTTGATGACGTTTCCCGGACAGTCGCCTCAACATTTCAGTAGCATCTTCCGGCGACACCGGCTTGCCGAGGACATCGCCGTCGAGTACGACGGTCGTATCGGCGCCTAGAACCAGGTCACCCGGCCTACGTCGGGCGACCGCAACCACCTTCTCCGCAGCCAGCCGCGCAACCATGGCGGAAGGTTGCTCACCGTCTACAATCTCTTCCGGTATCTCCGGCGGGTCGACCTCGAAGGATATTCCCAGCATCTGTAGCAACTCGCGCCGCCGCGGAGAACTCGAAGCCAGGACGATCATCTCTCGATTACCAACGTCACCGGACCGTCATTGACCAACTCTACATCCATCATCGCACCGAATTCGCCGGTTGCTACATTGGGGCAGTGTAAGCCTAGTTTTTCTACGAAACGGTCGTACAGACGTTCGGCCAGCTCCGGAGCTGCGGCCGCTATGAACGAAGGGCGGCGGCCCTTGCGGGTGTCTCCGTACAGAGTGAACTGTGACACCACAAGCAGACTCCCGCCCACTTTACCAAGATCGACATTCATCTTGCCGTCCGCGTCGGGAAACACACGAAGACCGGCAATCTTCTCAGCCATCCAATCCAGTTCAGCATCGCCATCCGTGTCACAAAACCCGACCAGAATGACAAAGCCGCGATCAATGGAAGCTACGTCGCGGCCGTCAACTGTAACCGATGCCCGGCTTACTCTCTGTAGTACAACCTTCAATATCTGCTCACTCCACTGTAACCGACTTGGCCAGGTTGCGCGGCTGGTCCACGTCGGTGCCGCGTTTCACCGCGATCTGATACGCGAGCATCTGCAGCGGCAGTACGCACAGCAGCGGAGTCAGCGGATCAAGCGTCTCCGGAATGGTAATCTTGTAGTCCACCAAACCGTCCAAGTCATCGTTGCCGTCTGTCACTAAAGCGATGACTCGGCCACCTCTTGCCTTAACCTCCTGAATGTTGGAAGCGATCTTGCTGTAGACCGCGTCACGCGGCGCCATAAATACGACGGGCATCTTTTCGTCGATCAGAGCGATGGGACCGTGTTTCATCTCCGCAGCGGGATACCCTTCCGCGTGTATGTACGAAATCTCCTTCAGCTTCAGCGCTCCCTCGAGAGCAACCGGAAAGTTGTACCCCCTACCCAGGTACAGAAAGTTCGTCGAGTCCTTGAACTCCTCGGCAATCGATTCCACCCGGTCGGCACGTCCCAGCACTTCACGCACCTGGCCCGGTATGCGCCGCAGAGCCTGCACGAGTTCCCTCCCCTGTAGCACCGACAGGTTGGTGAGGCGCCCCAGTTTCAAGCTTAGCAGAGTCAACGCTACTATCTGCGACGTGAACGCCTTGGTGGAGGCAACACCGATCTCGGGACCGGAGTGCAGGTAGACTCCGCACTCTACTTCTCGAGCGATGGAACTGCCGACGACGTTAACGATGCCCATCGTCCGCGCACCGCGGGCCCTCGCTTCTTTTAGCGCGGCGAGAGTATCAGCGGTTTCTCCACTCTGGGAAATTCCGATGACCAGCGTCTTGTCGTTTAGAACCGGGCTGCGGTAGCGGAATTCAGAGGCATACTCTACTTCGGTAGGGATCTGCGCCAACTCCTCGATCATGTACTCGCCGATGAGGGCCGCGTGCCATGATGTTCCGCACGCCGTGAGAACAATTCTCTCGAAGCTGAGAAGTTCCTCGTCGCTGAAATGAAGCCCTCCCAACCGCGCGCCCCCCTCCTCCTCCAACAGCCGTCCGCGGAGCGTATCGCTGATGCTCTCCGGCTGCTCCATGATCTCCTTGAGCATAAAGTGCTCGTATCCGCCCCGCTCGATCTCCGAGAGATCCCAATCGACAGTCGCGATCGTCTTCTCGAGGCGCGTGCTGTCGAGATCGGTGATTCGATACTCATCAGGAGTCACCACAGCGACCTCGCCGTCATCGAGATACACGACAGACCTCGAGTGTTCGAGTGTGGCGGCGGCATCGGATGTAACCCAGTTTTCCCCTTCGCCCACGCAGACAAGCAAGGGCGAGCCTCGCCGCGCAGCGACGATGGTACCGGGCTCATGACTCGAAATCACCGCAACTCCGTAGGCGCCTTCCATCTGCCGCAACGCCCCGACGACAGCTCCTTCGAGGCTGCCGCTATACAGTTCACCCACGAGATGAGCGAAGACTTCGGTATCAGTTTCCGAGAGGAACTCGTGCCCCTTCTCGCTCAGCAGCTCTCTCACGACCGCAAAGTTCTCAAAGATACCGTTGTGAACCACAACGATCGTTCCGGTACCATCTGTGTGGGGATGAGCGTTGGTGCGGTTTGGAGCGCCGTGTGTGGCCCAGCGAGTGTGCCCAAGGCCCGTTACTCCTTGAGGCAATTCGTCACCTAAGTGTTCTTCGAGCGCCCGGAGTTTGCCGGCCTGTTTCTCAACCGTTATAACGCCATCTGACATCACGGCCAGCCCGCCCGAGTCGTACCCTCGGTACTCCAGCTTCTTCAGGGCTGCGAGAATGAGAGGCGCGGCCTGCCTAGTTCCTGTGTATGCTACTATTCCACACATTAGCTGTTACTGCTCACGACCATGAGTTCCTTCGCTTTTCTTATCAGACTTAGCGCGACGTCCTCGGACGGCGCCTCGGCAATCAGCCTCACGATGGGTTCGGTTCCCGAAGGACGCACATGCAACCAGCGATCGCCCCATGACAATCGCAGACCGTCCTGCGTATCGCAGGTCGCACCGCCGTACACCTCGCGTAGGCGGTCGTACGCGTCTTCGATGGCCCCTATGCCGGAAACTTTGTCTTTGATGATTCGGTACTTCGGGTTCCTATTCACCACCTGGCTCACAGAAAGATCGAATGCAACCATAAAACTGGCAATAAGCGCCGCGGCAAGCGGAGCATCCCTACCCAGATGAAGATCGGGTAGAATGACTCCACCGTTACCCTCCCCTCCGATAACGGCTGCTTCCTGTCTCATGGCGCGGGCGACATTAGCCTCCCCCACTCTGGTGCGCCGCACCGGAGCGTCAAACCGAGCGGCCGCGTCGTCAACCACCTGCGATGTAGAAAGATTGATTACAACCGGGCCATGTTTCCGCGACAGTATAAACTCTACGGCAAACGCAAGCGTATAGTCTTCCCCTATCGCTGTCCCCGTTTCATCAACGATAGCCAATCGGTCGACATCCGGATCAACGGCCAGACCAAAGTCCGCGCCGGTTTCGATCACAAACTCGCACAACTCGCCCAGGTTTTGAGCAACTGGTTCGGGGGCGCGCGGAAATTCTCCATCGGTCTCGCCATTGATAACGCGGACCTCACAGCCCAGACGCTCCAATAACGCCGGCATGATCACGCCACCGGCGCCCCTAACGCAGTCAAGCGCTACCAACGGGCTCCGCCTTCCGACTGACTCCGCGTCTACAAATGGTAGTTGCAATATCAAATCGAGGTGCCGGTCGGCCGCCTGGTCATCCACCGCCAGCGAACCTTGATCGTTCGATCCGGCTTCCCGGTCACCCGAACTAACAAGAGCCTGAAGCGCTTCGCCCGATTCCGAATCGAGAAACAGTCCGTCTGGGCCGATGAACTTGAGCGCGTTCCACTCAATGGGATTGTGGCTGGCCGTAACTACGATCGCACCTCTGGCACTGTGGTGCTCCACGGCTAACTGCGCGCTCGGCGTGGGAACAAGACCACAGTCGATCACATCGCACCCCAGCGACCGTAAGCCGGACACAACAGCAGAAGCCAACATTGCGCCCGACGCTCTCGAGTCCCGGGCGACGACTACCGGTCCACCGTCGTCCCTCAGCATCAACGTTCCAAACGCTCTGGCGTACCGGGTTACCAACTCTGGCGTGATATCCGTTCCTACGATGCCGCGAACTCCCGAAACGCTCCTCATCAACGTGTCGCTCATGGCCGGAGAAGTTTAGCTCTTGTAACACAAAACGCCACCCGCGTAGTACACCGCTTGGCAATCCCCGCCAGTACCGGTGCCAGGGCTATGCTTGCCGCCATCGGCCGAGGCCGTTTAGCTTCTGATGCAAATTCAACATAAGGCTACTTATGGCGGAGATTTTCGACGGCGACCTCGAATACAAACTCGCGACGCGAGCGGTTCACGCGGGGCAGACCCCTGACGAGATGAGCGGAGCGATCATGCCTCCGGTATACCAGACGTCGACTTACGTGCAGCAGGGTATCGGCAGACACAAGGGCTTTGAATACGCCCGCACACGCAACCCGACGCGGGACACTCTAGAGCGCAACATCGCGGCACTCGAAGGTTGCCGCTACGGCCACGCCTTCAGTTCGGGAATGGCGGCAACGGATGCCATGCTCAAACTCTTTGCCCAAGGCGACCACATCATCTGTGGCCAAAACGTCTACGGAGGTACGCACCGTCTGATGTCACAGATTTTCGAGCGGCTAGGCCTCAATTTTACGTTTCTCGACACGCGTGATCTCGAGGCGGTCGCATCCGCCATCACACCGGCAACGAAACTCATT
Organism: Gemmatimonadota bacterium; assembly: GCA_022573095.1. Lineage (GTDB taxonomy): Bacteria > Gemmatimonadota > Gemmatimonadetes > Gemmatimonadales > GWC2-71-9 > B16T1B5. The sequence continues at coordinate 9,157 of JACZUR010000023.1, forward strand.
CACGTCGAAACACCCACCAACCCAATGATGCACCTGACAGACATCGCGGGCGCTGTAGAGTTGGCCCGGTCGCACAATGTCCTCGTGTCGGTAGACAACACCTTTGCGACGCCGTGTCTCCAGCGCCCCTTCGAATTCGGCGCCGACATCGTAATGCACTCAACGACGAAATACCTCAACGGACACAGTGACGTCATCGGTGGCATTCTCCTTACCAACAACAAAGATCTCTCAGAGAGATTCTCGTTCATACAAAACTCGGCCGGAGCGATACCCGGACCGTGGGACGCATGGCTCACATTGAGAGGGACAAAAACGCTATCGCTTCGGATGAAGCAGCACGATGAATCGGGCCGGCTCATCGCAAAGTGGCTTTCCGAGCACCCGCTGGTCAAGCAAACCTATTACCCGGGTCTTCCCAGTCACGAGCAGCATGAACTCGCGTGCCGGCAGATGAAAGGATTCGGCGGGATGATTTCGATCGAGTTGGGTGACACCCGGCGAGCCCACACCTTGGCGCAGTCGACCAAGCTCTTCTCCTTGGCCGAGTCCCTCGGCGGCGTGGAAAGCCTAATCAGCCACCCCGCCACGATGACTCATGCTGCAGTTCCGAAGCAGATGCGAGAGAGCATGGGACTCACTGACAGCCTGGTGAGACTGTCAGTGGGTATCGAGGACCCGGAAGACCTGATCGAAGATCTCGATCGCGCTTTTAAACTGGCCAAATGACGTTGATTTTCAAAGTGAAACCGTGGCCTTACCGATGCGTAGTTAGGCATAGAAGTGTTACAATCCAGAGGCTCGATTCGCGCTGTATAGGAGGTTAAGATGGCTGAAAGCGAAGTTCCGTCCGCCCGCTCGACTACTGTCCTGACGGACATATCGCCGATATCGTGGGAGCATCCGGCTGACCGGGCAGCTCTGCAAACACTGAGGTCCGTGCCCGGGTTCAATGAGGCCGTCAAGAAAATAGCCGGGTTCTTCGGCGAACGCGGCGTGCGGCTGTTATTCCAAGCCAACGCAGTACGCGTGGGGCCAAATCAGTTTCCGAAGCTCAATACGATGCTCACGGAAGTGTGCGAGACTATGGACTGGGCCAACCTACCGGACCTCTTCGTGTCGCAGACGCCGTTCGTCAACGCAGGCGCCATCGGCCTTGACGAACCGTTCATTCTGCTCAATTCCGGAGCTGTATCCTTGCTGGACGACGACGAGACTCGTGTGATCATAGGACACGAGCTGGGCCATATCATAAGCGGCCATGCGCTCTACCGCACGATCTTGATTCTGGTCCTGACCATCGGAATAAAGAATCTTCCATTCCTGGCCGGCCTCGCCCTGCTCCCGATTCAACTTGCGCTGCTCGAGTGGTACCGTAAGAGCGAGCTGTCCGCCGACCGCGCTGGATTATTGGCGACCCAGGACACCGAGGCCTCGAAGCGAATGTTCATGAAGCTTGCGGGCGGGGGCGACGCGTCCCAGATGAATCTCGAAGCATTCATGGAGCAGGCCCGCGAGTACGAATCGGAAGGTGGCCCGCTGGATACTATCTACAAGATTCTCAATACGCTAAACGCCACGCATCCGTTCAACACCCTTCGCGCCGCGGAACTCGACAAATGGATAACGGGCGGCACATACGAGGTGATTCTCGGCGGCGACTATCAGAGGCGGTCGGAGACGGCGGACGAGCCTCCACTGAAGGAAGACGTGAGAGACGCCGCCGAGTATTACACTAAAGAGGCCAAGGAGGTAGTGGGTCAGGTGACGAGCGCCGCGAAGAAGGCGGCTCAAGCCTTTTCCGACGCGTTTAAGAACAAGACCGAGTGAACGTACTAGTCATCGGTGGTGGCGGCCGCGAACATGCCCTGAGCTGGCAACTGTCGCGCGCCGCCACCGTTTTTTGTGCCCCTGGCAACCCCGGCACTATTTCCCTCGCAACGAACCTCCCGATATCCATCAACGACTACCCCGCCATTCTAGACGCCATCAGAGATCACAAGATCGATCTCACGGTCGTGGGTCCGGAGGCGCCCCTTGCGGACGGCCTGGCTGACCGGATCGAAGATGCCGGCTTCAAGGTTTTTGGACCCAGCGCGGCTGCAGCCCGGATTGAGGCCTCCAAGGCCTTCGCCAAGAGCCTGATGGGCGAGGCCGGAGTCCCTACCGCCACGAGCAGAACTTTCAGCGACGCGGACAGCGCCCGCGCATATATATCCCAGCACCCGGAGCCGCTGGTCATCAAAGCGTCGGGGCTGGCTGCCGGTAAGGGAGCAGTGGTCTGTCCGGACCGTGATACTGCCGCTGCGGCGGCTACCGAGATGTTCGGTGGGCGCTTCGGATCGGCAGGAGCAGAGGTTCTGGTGGAGGAATTCATGGAAGGCGAGGAGCTATCGGTATTCGCTCTCACTGACGGGGAGCACGTGAATCTCCTCCCAAGCGCACAGGATCACAAGCGAATCGGAGAGGGGGATACGGGGCCCAATACTGGCGGCATGGGAGCATACAGTCCGGTGTCGATCGCCACGCCTAACCTGCTTGAGCGCATAGAAGCCGAGGTACTACGGCCCACAATATCGGCCATGGCGGCGCGCGGAACCCCTTACAGGGGAGTACTTTACGCCGGTCTTATGATCGGGAGTGACGGGAGCATAAAGGTAGTGGAGTTTAACTGTCGATTTGGTGATCCCGAGGCACAGGCCGTGCTCCCACTCTTGGCCCAAGATTTTGCGGATCAACTCTGGGGCGTTGCGGCGGGGGAGAACTGGACGGCTCCATCCCTCGAGGCGGGGACTGAGGCGGCCGTCACGACCGTTGTGGCAGCTACCGGCTACCCCGATGCTCCGGAGAAGGGAGCGGCCATCTCTCTGGAAGACGAACCGCCGCACACGATCCTCTTTCACGCGGGTACCGCATCTGAGTCGGGGGCCTTGACGGTTGACGGGGGAAGGGTCTTCTCCGCGACCGGCCTAGGCGGCACGGTTCAGGAGGCCCACCGGCGAAGTCTCGACCTTGTGGGCTGCATTAGATTCGAAGGCATGGTTTACAGACGCGACATAGCGTGGCGCGAAGAAGACCGTGCCGGAACTTCCTGAAGTCGAGACCATCGTCCGCGACCTGGAACCCCTGGTCCGCGGGCACCGCCTCTACAATCCCACCATCCATCGACCGGACGTCCTGCGGGGCGTATCCAAGCGCCGCTTTGAGCGAACGCTTTCCAGGGCCGTAGTCGAGTCGGTCTACAGACGGGCCAAGCACGCCGTTTTTCTTCTAAACTCCCAAGACAGGGTCGTGATCCAGCCGCGGATGACCGGCATGCTCCTGGTCCGGCCGGGGCGCCTATCGAAGGCGGAGCTCAAGTACGCCGTCTTCACCACAGGGCTCGGGAACGGATCCAAGCTGGTGTTCCGCGACGTACGACGACTCGGCACCATTTCGCTGCTCAGCCCCCGGCAGTGGAGCGAGTACGACTCAAAGATCGGACCGGAACCGCTGGATCCCCAGTTCGGCGAGGAAGCCTTTGCGCGCGTTCTCACCGGTCGCGCCGCCATCAAGAAGGCCCTCATGGATCAGCGCAAGATGGCGGGAGTCGGCAACATCTACGCAAACGAAGCTCTCTTTCGAGCCCAAATCGATCCCTCCCGTCCCGCCAACTCCATCGATTCACGAGAGGCGGGGGCCCTCTACCGGGCCGTCCGGGCCGTTTTGTTTGAAGCTCTCGAATACAGGGGAACCACCTTTCGCGACTATCGTACCGGCACCGGCGACAAGGGTAACTTCCAGTATCATCTCGATGTCTACGGCCGCGGTGGTGAGCCATGCAGGCGGTGCGGCTCTATATTGGTTACGACGCATGAAATAGACGGCAGGTCGACGACCTTTTGTTGGCGTTGCCAGAGCAGAAGGCCAAAACCAGCTTGAACAGTTGACCCATCTCGTTCCGGCAGCAACCGACTTAGCGGCGCTCCGCCGCCGTGTCTCCTTACTCGCCGAGGATAGGCCGGCAGTCTATCGCATGATCAACCCGGTCGGCCAGGTCATCTACGTTGGTAAATCGAAGAAGCTGAGAACCCGCTTGTTGACATATTTTCGCGCCTCTTTCCCCTACGACAAAGCTGCCCGCATCCTAACAGCAGCAGCGGACATTCGCTGGGACTACCAGCCTTCTGATTTCGCCGCACACCTGAGCGAACTGCGCCACATCAAATCCCATCGTCCGCTTTACAACGTGAGGATGAACCGGTCGCGTAGTTGGGTGCTGATAAAAGTATCCGGCGGACCGGCCCCGAAGCTGTACGTAGGCAACGCGCCCAGCCCCGGTGACGTGATGCACTACGGTCCGTTCCCGTCGCCCACCCGTGTGCGAGACGCAGTGAGGACGCTGAACGACCTGCTCGGTCTTCGTGACTGCGTCCTGAACATGCCTATCGCCTACCCGGAACAGGGTGATCTTTTCGGCGGCGAACGCCGCGCCTGCTGCATTCGCTACGAGTTGAACACGTGTTCGGGACCTTGCGGCGCCTTGGTAAGCGAAATCGAATACCGGCGGAAAGTGCGTGCCGCAGTCGACTTTCTGGAGGGCCGCTCCATCAAGCCGCTGGATCAGATCGTTACGGAGATGGACGCGGCCAGTGAAGAGAATGAGTTCGAGTTGGCGACGCTGTGGCGCACGAGATTCGATTCGATCGAGTGGCTGTTTGCGGCCGTCAACCGTGCGCGGGCGGCGATAGATTCGCTGAGTTTCGTTTATACCGAACCGGGAGCTTATGGAGACGAGATGTCCTACGTGATCGACCGGGCACGTGTGCGCGCTGCGGCTCCCGCTCCCCGCACACCCATCGAGCAGGAAGCGTTCAAAGCGCTCGTGATTGAGCACAGCGGCCGGGCGTCTAGCGCCGGACCCATTCCAGCGGATGACGTAGACGAGACGCTGCTGTTATTGAGCTGGTTCCGGAACCATCCCGGCGCAATTCGAAGAACGATCCCCTTCGAGCGATGGCTCGCGCCCGAACCACAGCAGGAGCCAAGCCCTTGCTAGCAGCGCTACTGCAACTTGCCGTCGGGCTGGCCCTACTCACGGCGGGGGGCATCTTCTTGGTGAGGGGAGCAACAGCTGTTGCACTGCTGGCGCGGGTGTCGACGACGGTAATCGGGCTGACCGTCGTCGCGGCGGGAACCAGCCTTCCCGAACTGGCTGTGAGCGTCGACGCGGCGAGGATCGGTTCAACTGCAATGGCGTACGGAAACGTCGTCGGTTCAAACATCCTTAACATCGCGGTCGTACTTTCCCTCGCCGCCCTCATTAGCAACATACCGGTAACCCGCCAAACCTTCCGAATCGAGTACCCCTACCTGATTCTTACCACGGTTCTCGCAATACTGCTTGCACGCGACGGTCTCTACGACCGCATAGAGGCATTCTTTGCGCTGACTTTGCTGACGGTGTTTACGGTCTACCTCATCCGTCACGAACGGAAAATCGTCCCCGACGTGGAGCGCGACGAGCTGCGGGAAGCGGTTGAGCGTACCTCGCGGGTAGACTCCGCTCGGAAGGTGTGGCTCACCAATCTGGGGTTCATCACTGCGGGGATAATACTGCTCCCGGCCGGCGCAAGATTGATGGTCGAGGGAGGTGTCCACATCGCGCAAGTCCTCGGGGTCGGCGAACGCATAGTCGGCCTGACGATCCTGGCGATTGGGACAAGCCTCCCCGAGGTCGCGACGGTGATAGTAGCCGCCAAACACAACCAGCCCGGTCTCGTATTGGGGAACGTGATCGGGTCCAACATCTTCAACCTCCAGGCGGTTCTCGGCACCACTAGCGCCATCTATCCGGTCGTCATCGAACAGAGCGCCCGTTCTTACGATAACTGGGTTATGCTCGGATTCACGCTGTTGCTGTTGCCCCTGATGCTGACCCGGCGGCAGATCGGGAAGGTGGATGCATCGGCCCTGATCCTGCTGTTCGTAGTCTACAACTGGTTCCTACTGCGTTA
>JACZUR010000208.1 GCA_022573095.1 Gemmatimonadota bacterium
GATTCGGATCGTCCCAATCCCAATCGGAGAAGGAAGTGCCTAAGTCGGTTGGGTCGGAGGTACTGACCATCATTGCGGTCGGTGCCACCATAAATGGTGAGATTCAGAGTGAGGGGATCGTAAAGGTCGAAGGGAAGGTCAACGGAACGGTTCGAGCTGTTCGCCAGGTTCTGGTGGCTAAGGGTGGCCTTATCGAAGGGGATGTCCATACGGGAGAAGCGATCGTTGGCGGCGAGGTTCATGGCGCTATATTCGCGGAAGAGAGGGCGGAGGTTCAGGATCAGGCGGTAGTCCAAGGTGATATATCGGCTAAGCGCCTGGTGGTTCACGAGGGTGGCGAAGTCAACGGTTACCTCAAGATGGGCGCTGCGCCCAAGCCCTCTGAATCTGAAGCGGTGCCGGCGCAGCCCGATTCAAGACCTCAACTGGGGCGCAAGAAGGCAACGGAGTTCGCGACCTAGCAGCTACGAGCGACTCTTCCACGTAGCTGCGGTTCATCTACGCAGCTAGAGTGCAACGTTAGATCGTCCGCCTATCTGTTTGTATACCATATAATTACGCTGCTGAGCGAATATCGCCACGGCCACTTACTGTGTTAATGATGTTGTCTTCCTGTCGCGTCGGTGTCGCGAAATATCCAGTGACGAAGATCCAGTGACGGTGAACCTCCGGGAGGTTGTTTCCTACATGGACGACTACCTCAGAGTTGCCGAGGTACCCGACTACCCCCAGGCCTTCAACGGCCTTCAGGTCGAGAACCCCGGCTCGGTATCCCGGATACTCGCAGCGGTCGATGCGTGTCAGTCGAGCATCGACGCCGCGGTAGTGGTTGGTGCGGATCTCGTTCTCGTCCATCACGGCCTTTTTTGGGGTGGCCTCGAGCCGATCACCGGACGCAATTGGAAGCGCCTCGGAGAGCTGATTAGAAAAGACATCGCTCTCTACTCCTCCCACCTTCCGCTTGACTGCCATGAGGAGGTCGGCAACAGCGCGTTACTCGCCAAGCAGCTCGGTGTATCTCAGACAGGCCGGTTCGCGCAGTATGAGGGAACGGCCATCGGTGTAATGGGAGAGCTGAATCTGGAACTCAACGAACTGAGTGAGCGGCTGGAGGAGCTGCTCGGAACGAGTCCCACGGTAATCGCGACCGGGCCGCGGCAGGTAAAACGAGTCGGCGTTGTCACCGGTGGAGGCGGGCCAAGTATCGGTGAGGCAGCGGCCGCCGGGCTCGATACGCTGATAACCGGCGAGGGGTCTCACCATACTTACTTCGACGCCGAGGAGCTGGGTATCAACGTCATCTATGCAGGACACTACGCGACGGAGACGTTTGGCGTAAAGGCGCTGGCTGCGCGCGTCGCCGACAAATTCGGATTGGAGTGGGAGTTCTTCGATCACCCGACGGGGTTGTAGGGGAACGTCAGGGTCTGTGCAGAGGTCGTTGGCAGTTGCGGTTTCGACGGCTAAGGTTGCATCCTGCTTGTCTACAATCTTGGCTGAGGAGACAACCCCATGATGAATTCAACGCGCGGACTTCCAAGTCCAGTTCCATCGAAGTGCCTTCGACGTTTTGTTGTTACGTTTGCTGTGCTTGGCTTAATGACGGTGTCGGCAGAATCTGCTGTGGCACAGGACCCGGGCGCGGATGCAGCGTACGGAACTGTTAGACTCGAAGAGGGTTTCGTTCCCGATCCGAACGAGACTTCTCTCACGGCTGGCGGCAGCATTGAAGTCGACAAGGGTCGATGCAGCTATGGGTATGTAGCTAACGCACCCGACGTCGATCTTTACTACGTGACGAGCGGCGGATCAGATCTCTACATCTATGTCCGTTCCGGCGACGACACGACTCTCTTGATCCATACGCCTGACGGTTCTTGGAACTGTGACGACGACGATCTGGGCGACATGAATCCGGTAGTAATAATCCGAAACGCGCCGTCGGGTCTGTACGATATCTGGGTTGGCACCTCCGGCGACGATCTCGCGTCCGCCACCGTTTACATTTCGGAGATCGATCCCCGCTAGTTCACGTAACGATCTCGAAATTTTCGAGCGCTCGGTCTCGGTTGAGGTCGGGCGCTCTTTGTTGGTGGGAGGATGTTGGTGTAAGGCAACGGGGCCGACCGTCCAATCGTCGGCGTTACTCCCGCTTCAACCCCACCACGAACCTCACCGTGAGAGTCTCGGCGGTTAGAGGAGACACCGAACAGTAGCAGTCCTCTCCGATCACCTTCTTCACCGCGAGCACGTCGATTTCGTCTATGCGTGCTACCTCTTTATATGCGATCTCCAGAGTGTGCCCGTCGATCACCCGGTAGCGCACGGGTCGTCCCGTGAGCCGCTGGTTAGGGTCGGCTTTCGAAAGCCCGGACTCTAACCGCTCTTTGATCGAAGCTATCTGTCTGACCGTGACGGGGTCGGTTACCGATTCTGCCATTAGACGTGTTCCAAGTTCATCGATGCTACCGTTTCGTTGCGATGCATCTCCTCATTGCCTGGCCGATTGGTCATCGCTCAATTCTAACAGATCCCACTTGTTACCACAGAGATCTTTGAAAACGGCGACCCCGTGGCTACCCACCGGTCGGAGTGAGCACCCAGACTGGGGGTAGCGCTTGAGTTTGTAGTCCCTAGCTGGAGCGGAGAGAGAAAGGAGATCGCGCTATTGCGCGGTAACGACGAGATTGTCAAAGGCAACCTCACTGTAGCTATCCCCCAGCGAATCGACCGACAAACCGATCTCTCCGTTCGCATGATTGTCGTCGTTGATCTCGGCTAAGAAGTGCCCGTTGACCGACAGACGCAGCGTGTTGCCGACGCACTCGACCCGAAGCACATTGACGACGTTGCTGCCAAGGCGGATATGACGGGACCGAGTGGGACCGAGCGATCTGTTCAGCTTCCTGCCATCGACCCACACATCCAGTAGGAAGTATCCATCGGCGCTTATGCCGAGGTCGTAGTATCCAGTCGACGCCATCCGGCAAGCCACGGTTTGCCAATTGTCGTCCGTTCCCCCCACGAGCGTTGTCTCTACCTGAATGACGTGATCCGTGAAGGTCCTGTCGTAGTTGACGAAGGTGCTCCCATTGCCGGGGGCGGTGATGGACCTGACGCGCATAGTTTCTCCGACATAACGTGCCGTTCCGTTCTCCCATTCGCCGACGTCCCAGCGATCGGATCGCACGCTGAAGTCATCAGAAAACAGAACCTTGTCCTGGGTCTCGGCGACCCCTGCGTGCAAGAGTACCGCCATCGAGCAAATCGCCAACGCCTTCATTTCGACCTCCCCAAAAGAGCATCATGAGCCATCTCGGACCGTCGAGATGCCGCAAAGACCGCCGGAACGCCTGCACGGTGCTGTGCATGATAGGACTTTGCTTTTCCCCTACCACCAAGTATTGCCCTTGGTACTGGAGGCGTCCACCAGCGGGAATGAGGGTACCCAGGCAGCCCGGTAGCTCGCATGCAGGGTACGGAACGATTCGTACCACTGCGCGGCAGTTTTTCCGGCCTGCGGGTCGGTCATTGGCAGCCCCGGGCAACCCGGCTAGCCCGAACCCGCCGGGCTCGCGCGCGGCAGCAGCTTCCTTGCATGCCGCCCCGCCCACCACGCCTCCACGTTCGCCTGAACCATCGCCAGCGCAGGCACCAGCAGCATCAGAATCACCGTCGCAAACAAGACTCCGAAAGCGAGCGACGCCGCCATCGGGATCAGGAACTGCGCCTGCAGGCTCCGCTCGAAGACGAGCGGCGCTACGCCCAGGAACGTCGTGAGCGAGGTCAGCATGATGGGGCGGAAGCGCGTCTTGGCACCCGAGATGATCGCGTCGCGTGCGTTCATCCCGTTCCGGCGTTCCTCGTTGATGAAATCGATCATGACGAGTGAGTCGTTCACGACCACGCCAGACAGCCCGAGGATCCCGAAGATCGAGAGCAGCCCCAGAGAGAGGCCCATGGCGAGGTGGGCCCATAGCGCCCCTACGATCCCGAAGGGGATCGCCGCCATGATGATGAGAGGTTGGACGTACGAGCCGAAGGGGATCGCCAGCAGCGCGTAGATCACCAAGAGGGCCAGGACGAATCCCCGCCCGATGGAGCTGAACGACTCCTGCTGTTCCTGTTGTGCGCCCCCGAAGT
>JACZUR010000209.1 GCA_022573095.1 Gemmatimonadota bacterium
AGAATTCACGGACATGAAGCGCTCGGTGAAGGGGGAAGTCGTCAGCTCCACGTTCGACGAGCCTCACACCCGGCACGTGCAGGTGGCCGAGATGGTCATCGAAAAGGCGAAGCGCTTTGTCGAGCACAAGAAAGATGTCGTCATTCTGCTGGATTCCATTACCCGGCTGGCGCGGTCGTATAACAGCATCGTTCCGCCATCGGGCAAGATTCTTTCCGGCGGCGTGGACGCCAACGCTCTGCAGCGCCCGAAGCGTTTTTTCGGCGCGGCGCGCAACATGGAGGAAGGCGGTTCGCTGACCATCCTCGCCACGGCCCTGGTCGAAACCGGAAGCCGCATGGACGAGGTGATTTTCGAGGAGTTCAAGGGCACAGGAAACATGGAACTCGTTCTCGACAGAAACATATCCGACCGCCGCATCTATCCGGCAATAGATGTCCAACGCACATCCACGCGGAAAGAGGAGTTGCTCCTTGATAAGGACGAATTGAACAAGGTGTATCTACTGCGAAACTTCCTAGCCGACATGCCGACTGTCGAGGCTATTGAGTTTTTGCTGGAACGCATGAAGCGCACTAAAACCAACAAAGAGTTCTTCGCTACGATGCAGCAGAGTTAGACTGGGACACGCGTTGGTACCTGCCAATGGTCCACTCTGAAGCACTTCCCAGCGTGGGGAGAGTTATGGGAATCGACTGGGGTGAGCGGCGCATTGGTTTAGCCATCTCGGACTCTTCTCAGACAACTGCCCACCCGCTCGCGACCCTCGGTAGGAGAGCCGGAAAGCGATTCCCGATGAAGCAGCTGCGAACTCATCTTGAGATAACGAAGCCTGTGGGAATCGTTATCGGTCTTCCTCTCACAGATGAAGGCACAGAAGATGAACGCTCGCGGGTAGTGCGAGATCTTGGAGCCATGATCAGCGAGAAAACCCACCTCCCGATCGCTTATAGAGACGAGCGGATGACTACGGCTCGAGCACTGGCCACCATTAGGGAATTCGGTGAAACCGCACGAGGCCACAGGAAGGATTTGGACCAGATGGCGGCGGCGGTCATGTTACAGAGCTTTCTTGACGTGCGGAGATGACCAAGGAAATCGGGTTTGCGTTGCTGATCTTGGGTATCGTTGGGTGCGGCCCCGATCTATCCCAGCTGCCTACGATTCGCATGGAGATTGCCCGTGGCATGCCTTTGGGCGCGGTGGCCGAATCGCTCGAAGCCCGTCAGTTTATCACGTCGGCGAGCAAGTTCAAGCTATATGCACGCATCACCGGAAACGCCGGAGCGATTCAGGCCGGCATCTACGAATTACCCGTGGGTGCAACGAACGGGCAGATACTGAGGCTCCTGACATCCGGACAGGTCGCTTCAGATCGGCTATCGATCCCCGAGGGCCTGATGCTCAGCGAGGTCGCCGACGCAGTCGAATCTCAACTCGGAGTTCCGGCCGAAAGCATCTGGGCCGCCGCGCACGATCCATCTCGGATCCAAGCCCTTGGAATTGACGCGCCGAATCTGGAGGGATACCTGTATCCCAGCACCCATGTCATACGTGCCGGCGCCAGCGCTGGAGAGATAGTCGATCAGATGACGAACGAGTTCCTCGCAAGGTGGAGACCTTCGTGGGATGAGCGCGCCCGACAACTAGGGCTCACGCGGCACGAGGTCGTAACCCTCGCGTCGATAATCGAAGGTGAGGTCGGCTACAAACCCGACGGCCCCTACATATCATCGGTATACCACAACAGACTCAGAGCGGGCATGCGACTCCAGGCCGATCCCACCGTAATCTATGCACTCGGACGACGACGGCGACTTTTCGAACGAGATTACCTGACACGGTCGCCGTACAACACGTACGTCGTTGATGGCTTGCCCCCGGCACCCATCGGCCAACCATCGGAAGCGAGTATTGAAGCGGCCTTATATCCGGAGCGCACCGATTTTTTTTATATAGTTGCCGACACATCTGGCAAACACGTCTTTTCCAGAACCTACGGGGAACACCTCACCGCGGTGCGGAGGATCAGAGTCGCGCAGGGAAGAGGTTAGCTCTGCACTCTTTACGAAACGGATTCAATCGCCGATATCAATTCGCGCGCCGCACCTTCCACATCCTGCTTCTCGAACAGTGCCGCAATAACAGCGACGCCATCGGCGCCGCACTCGATGAGTTGCCGGCAGTTCGCGGAATCTATGCCCCCAATCGCGATCACCGGGACTCCTTGGGGCGCCATGTCTCTCAGTCTACCGAACCCTTCGACACCCAGCGCAAAACCGGCGTCGATCTTGCTCCCGGTGAAATAGACCGGCCCAACACCCCAATAATCGGCTCCATCGCGTATCGCTCCCCTAGCCTCGTGGATATCACCTACCGACACTCCGACTATAACCTCGCGGGTATCACACAACCTTCTGGCCGCCGCCACAGCAACGTCCCTGGCTCCGACGTGGACGCCGTGGGCGCCACCCAGTATCGCCACATCCAAGCGATCGTTGACGATCACGGGAACGGTCAGTTGATCGACAAGCTTCTCCGTCATCGACAGCATCAACCCGGAATCGCCATGCTTCATGCGAACCTGGATAGATGTAGCTCCCCCCCGCACAGCAGCTCTACAACACTCCACGTAGTCCCGTCCTGCGAGAGTGTCCCCATCCGCAATGGCAACCAGCCTCAGGATTCGTCGATCCATTAGCGCCCGTTAAGAGGGTATAGCGTCAATTCGTTCTCCATCGCAACCAGACGCGGGCCCAGAACCGGTTTCTCCCGAAGGCGGCCGGGACGAGCCAGATCATGTCGAGAAAACGCGTTACTTAAGTGTTGACAATGAGTTAGAAGAACACAAGGTTGTTTGGCATGGCGCCATTGGGCACCCCGGAAGATTCGAGATCGAGCCAGATCAATCGCGTGCTCTTCGGTCTGCTGTTCGCCAACCTCGTAGTCGTTGGGGCAAAGGCATTCATCGGCCTCAAGTCCGGCTCACTCGCTATCACCGGAGACGCGATCCACTCTTCGGTTGACGCAATGAACAACGTCCTTGCGATCGCGGTAACGTGGATAGCGGCCAAGGGACCGGATGAAGAACACCCTTACGGCCACAGAAAGTTTGAAACGCTAGGTGCGCTCACGATAGTGATCTTCTTGTCAGTCTCAGGGTTTGAGGTGGTCAAAGGTGCCGTGTCGCGCCTGATCTTCGGCGCCGAACCGCTACAGATCTCGAACGCGCAGTTGCTAGTCCTATCCGGTACGTTGGGCATCAACACGCTCGTCGCTTATTACGAGAGTAAACGAGGACGGGAGCTCGAAAGCGAACTGTTGCTCGCCGATGCAGCTCATACGAAAGCCGACGTTTTCATCACTTTAGGTGTTATCGGTGGCGTCATATTGTCACGACTCGGCGTCACATTCGCCGATCCGGTCGTTGCCCTTCTGATCGCCGGCGCAATCTTAATCATCGCATACGGGATCGTGGTACGTACGATACCGGTATTGGTTGATCAGCAGGTCGTGGTAACATCCAACGTCAGGATCGCAGCTGAAGCGGTCGAAGGAGTGGAACGCGCCTATAACGTCAGGTCCCGGGGAGCACCAGATCGGATCTTCGCCGAACTTACTATTGCAGTGGCGGGACGGGCGACCGTTGAAAGCGCGCATCAGATTGCGGACGCTGTCGAGAATCGACTTCGTCAAGACTTTGGTCTTCACGAAATCGTGGTACACGTAGAGCCGTGTTGACCGACCCGAGACAGCAGCGTGCTAAGCCTCCAACGCAGTCGCTGAGGAAGGCGTACGAGGAGTATATCGCGGAGTGCGTTGAAGAGTACAAGAGCCAGATTCCCAGGAGTGAACTCCTTGAACTGGCCGATGAGGCCGTCTTGAGTCTGGCACGAGAAGATCCGCAGCTTTCTTTCACGGAGGTGCTGCTCACGGAGAAGGTCGACGAGTTGATCGTTAACAACCTGAAACTACCCTCTTTCATCCGATGGAAACGAAAGTACGCGCAAATGCGAGCCGCACAGAGCGACCCTGCCCATTGGGGTATCGACAAGAATTGTCCGATGATCGACTTCGCCACCCGGCTGGAGGCCACGGATACAGCTCTAGTTGTCGGAAAATCAGCCCTTGGCATA
>JACZUR010000024.1 GCA_022573095.1 Gemmatimonadota bacterium
GGCACTACTGCAGCAGACACTACGAGGGTTGTTAGCTTATCTAGACTACCTGGTACACCCAGACCTGGTGGAACACTTCGGGCTCGCCTTTGGGCAGAGGCTGGAAAGGATCTGTCACTTGAGCCAACTTCCAGACACCCGCGCTCTCCATGGCCACCTGCTTCTCCTTGAAGCCTCCCTCTTCGTACACGTCGGTCCGAAGGCTGAACGCGATGTAGCCGCCCGGCTTGGTGATACGGGCCAGTTCATCGAAAGCGGATGCCGGGGCATGGCCCAGGGTGAATACCCCCACGCTGATAACAGCATCGAAGGCATCCGTGTCGAAGTCAAGCTTCTCTCCCAATGTCATATGATGGAAGCTGAGGTAAACGTTTTTAGTCTTGGCCTCTTCCAGCATGCCCAGCGATAGGTCCATTGCCACGATGTCTCGGAATCCCAAGCTGGATAGAGCCGCTCCTACAGCCCGGTACCCGCTCCGGCATCTAAAACCTTGGCGGTGTTGGGCACCAGTTCGGCAAACAACTGGGCAGCGGTCTGCGGCGCGTTCCAAGCAAAATCCTCTTCCAGGTCCTTGTCGTACTCCGAAGCCCACTGGTCATAGCGCTCGGCCAGTTCCTGGTTATTGGCCGACGCATAGACCCATTGAACTCTATCTTCGCTATTTGGGCTAACCACCTTTGATCACTCCTACTTTGGTGAATTAAGATGCGCTTACTTGGGTGGAGCCGGCGTTACTTTTGGCAAACGAATAGACCCCAGCCCACCTCCAGATTGTCCACCGCCTTCACCATTTGATCGTAGGCTTGGGAAAGATCCCGGTACTTGCCCCGATGCTCGTCGTCTTTCGCCTTGGTCACCCGCCGCCTCCTCCTCAGGAAGTGCTACCTCAATCCGCAGTCTTTCGGCCGGTTTCGCAGCGACCTCATGCGCGCCGGCCTCCAGATCATCTCCGCCAAATCCAAGCTGTCCATCGGCCGGCATCCAGGAAGCGACATCCAGTTCGACTCACACACTGATCTGGACGTCTCCACAAAACACGCCGAGCTCACCTTCCGCTCCGGCCACTGGTACCTGACCGATCTCGGCAGCAAGAATGGAACCCTGGTCAACGGTCATCGCATCGAGAGAGAGACGCGACTCGACGATACAGACCAGATCACTTTCGGAGCGAACGGACCTCAGGTTGAGTTCCGATTGGTACCTGACAGTACGCCAGATTCGATTACGCAACCTGCAATAGATGAACCAGCAGTTCCCTACGTGACGGGCCGAGGGCAAGCGGTGAATCTCAAACAGACGAGAGGGAAAGGCTCCAGCACCACACAACGCATAAGAATCGAGGTTGCGCGGCAAACAAAAGGGTTTCGGGCCGTCCTCCTTCTCTTGTTCGCCACACTGGGCGTTACCATAGCTTCATTCTTCGTGATCGACGCAAGGAGAAAACGCTCCCGACTCGAAGAGATTTCCGTAATGCAAATCATGGTCGACAGCATACTCCACACCTCTGAGCAGACGATCGCCGAACTGCGCGGTGAAATGGCCGGACTTGCTGATGTGCTACGCGGCTCTCATGCCGAAGTGACGAGCCTAGGCTCCGCATTGATAGCCGCTCGCGAATCGGGCGACACCCAGCAGGTCGCTCTACTGCGCCAACGTCTGGACACCGCAAGTGCGGCGTTGCGCAATCAACAGAACGCCGCGAGTGTCGATTGGAATGCAGTGTGGTCATCGAGCCAGCTGGCGGTTGCCATGGTCTGGGTGGAATTTGGCCCCGGCGAAGTGGCAACGGGAACAGCTTTTGCCGTAAACTCCGACGGAACGCTGCTGACAAATCGGCATGTGGTTGCGGGTGCCAGCGGCGACCGAGTTCCCACACGAATTGCAGTGAAGTTCGCGGATTCATATCAGGTATTCAGCGCAAGCGTCCTGGCCACATCCTCCGAAGTCGATCTGGCGGTACTCCGTGTCAACATTACAGGAGGTGTACCGACAACACTGAGCCTGGCAGCGGAGGACGCAGCAGCCCGACCCGGCCAACCAGCGGTTATCATCGGTTTCCCCCTGGGCACCAACCTCCCCCAGAGTTCAGTTGGTAGTCAGATCGTCGCCAGTCCGTCCCTCACCGCAGGAACCATCAGCAAAGTGCTCAGAGACGTAGTACAACTCGATGCGTATGGAGCCCAAGGCTCCAGCGGCAGTCCGATTCTGAGTAGGGAAGGCCTTGTTGTGGGAGTCTTATACGGCGGACGAGACGAATCCGGAGGCAGAATAGTCTTTGGTGTGCCAGCCAGCTACGCTCACGAACTCCTGAATTCAATTCGGTAACCACCGAGCATCCACATAAATGTCCCTAGGCGGGGGTGATCCTACCCAGAACGCGTTTGCCCGCGGCGCCCGTTACTCGGGAAAGATCCCGGCCCTCGCCGTTTAGAGTAAGCCACCCCAGGTAGGCGAACGCCACCGCCTCCTTGGCATCTCCGTCAAAAAAAAGATCCTCGAACGTCCGAATCGTCCAACCCGGCAGGCCTGCTCCGATCATACCTAGAAGGGTCCTGTTCTGTACACCACCGCCCGAAACGACAAGTTCTCGCGTAGAATCCGGCTCGATCCACCTTTCAACCTGGTCGCGCACCGATTCGGCGGTGAAGAGCGTCGCCGTCGATATTAAATCACTGTCCGACGATTCAGGAGCGCTCTCACGCACCAGGCTAACAAGCCTCTCGGCAAAGTCCGACCCGAACTTTTCTCTTCCGGTACTCTTAGGAGGGGGTTTCTGGAAGTATTCGTCGAGGAGTAACTGCGACACGACGTCCGCCCGTGGTTTTCCGGCGGCCGCAGCGGCGCCGGACTCGTCATAGGATTCGTCTTCGCAAAGCTTACAAACGAGTGAGTCGATCACGCATACGCCCGGCCCAGTATCGAAAGCAACCAGTCCCTCCATGGAGCCCTTTCGCGAAACCCAGGTGACGTTGGCTATTCCTCCGATGTTGAGTAGCAGGCGGCCGTGTTCTTCGCTCCCGAACAAATCGACATCAGCTATGGGAACGAGCGGCGCCCCTTCACCACCAGCCGCCACATCACGACTGCGGAAATCACTTACTACAGGCAACCCAAATCGTTCGGCGATAACCGCCGGGTTGCCTATCTGGAGGCTCGATCTACCGGGCTCGTGCCAAATAGTGTGTCCGTGCGACGCGATGAAGGAAACATCGGCTACGTCTATAGACGCGCGTTCGAGCAGTTCCGAAACGGCGTCGGCAAAGCGTGAGCCGAGGTCAACATCCAACATTGCTAGATCGCGAACCGTCCCGCTAGCTATCATATCCAGCACGTGCTCGCGCTCGTCGCTGCGATACGGCAGAGTGCAAAACGCCTCGAGACCAACCGAGCCCGCACTTCCGATCCTCACGAGCGCCGCATCGACACCATCGAGCGACGTGCCGGACATCAGCCCGACGGCAAGCGCTTCACTCACCGCGGCACCGGCGGTGGATCGCCTATGACCCTTCTAACCAAGCCTCCGTTATCCTCAAGTAGGCGCTCAGCTTCCTCTCTAACCACATCTCTGCTTTGCATTACTATCGCTACCTTCACGCTGCCACCAGCACTATCGATCACCTGTCGAGCTTGTGATCTTCCCACGCCACACACTTCCATAACTATCCGCTCGCCACGATTGACGAGCTTTTCGCTCGTCGCCAGGAGATCCACCATCAGGTTGCCGTAAGCTTTGCCGAGCCCGATCATTGCTCCCGTGGAGATCATGTTCAGTACCATCTTCGTAGCTGTACCGGCCTTCAACCTCGTGGAGCCGGTAAGAACCTCGGGTCCCACATCTACGCGTATCACCTGGTCAACAATCTCGGTTAGGTCACTAGGAGGTTCCGAACAGGTGATGAGAGCCGTACGAGAACCCGCCTCATTCGCACGTTGCAACGCGGCGTGGACGAAAGGTGTAGTCCCGCTCGCCGCTATGCCTACGACGAAGTCGGCGTCGTTAACGCCGTTCGCCTCCACCGCCTCAACCGCCGCGTCGCGATCGTCCTCAGATCCCTCCTGACTCCGCGTCAGCGCGGCGACTCCGCCTGCAATTATTCCGATTACCTGCTCCGGATCGGAACCAAAAGTCGGGGGACATTCCGAAGCGTCGAGCACCCCCAACCGTCCACTCGTCCCAGCTCCGACGTAGATGAGCCTGCCACCATTCTTGAGCACATCGAGAGCCAGATCTATAGCTCGAGACACCTCAGCCCGACGTTGGTAGACCGCGCCGGCCACCAACTTGTCTTGACCGTGCATGAGATCGACTATTTCTTCCGATGAGCTCACGTCGATCGAAGCGGAAACCGGGCTACGGCGTTCTGTCTGCCGGGAATCAATAAAATCTTTATCCGTCACGATTTAGTCCCTGAAACGTCAACTTCAATTTCGATCTCTAACCTGTGTTGTCAACGAGAACTGATTAAATGCTCGATGCGAAACAACTCGGCGTAGCCATCTTGATTGTAGTCGGCTTAACGGCTTCATGTACTGGGAGGGCAGCGCACGCCCCCGGCCGGGTGCTCCCACATTCTTACGCCAACGTTCCAGCACAGTGGGAACTGCTTGACCGAGTTCGAGAAGTCAGGGCCCCCCAAGCCATGGTCGCGTCCGGCCATCCAATCGCCAGCGAGGTAGGTGCCCGAGTCCTCCGCAGCGGAGGTAACGCGGTGGATGCAGCCGTAGCGGTGGGTTTTGCGCTGGCCGTGGTTTATCCGCGCGCCGGCAATATCGGGGGCGGCGGATTCATGATAATAAGGCCCAGTAGCGGAGAGGTTTTTGCGCTCGACTACCGGGAAAAAGCTCCGGGGCGGGCAAGCGCCGACATGTTCTTGGACTCCGCCGGGCGGATAGCTGAGACCAGCCTGATCGGGCATCTGGCAGCCGGTGTGCCGGGAACCGTCGCCGGACTGGCCGAGGCGCATTCCAGATTTGGGAGCCTCCCATTCGAGCAGCTCATAGCTCCGGCGATCCGGCTCGCCCGGGAAGGTTTCGTAGTCAGCGATAGAATGGCTGCCGGGATTGAGAGCAGAGAGGAAGACCTTGCCAGATTCGAGGCATCCAGAAGACAGTTCCTACCGGGAGGTCACCCCCCCACCCCCGGAACTCTTTTCGTTCAATCCGATCTCGCGGCAACGCTTCAATTGATCGCCGACAGCGGCCCGTCTGGATTCTACACGGGCCGAACTGCGGATCTCATCGTGGCGGAGATGGAACGCGGCGGCGGTCTGATATCGCATGAAGACCTAGCTACGTACCGGCCTGCCTGGAGGGACCCGGTCACGACCACGTATCGTGGCTACGCCGTCTACTCGATGCCTCCGGCAAGCTCTGGCGGTGTCACCCTTGCCGAGACCCTTAATATCCTCGAGGGCATCAACCCAATGCCGCCGTTGGCGAGCACCGCTGGCGTGCATGTCCTAGCGGAGGCGATGAGGCGTGCCTTTATTGATCGCAATCAATACCTCGGTGATCCCGATTTCGTGGGGATGCCACTGGACAGGCTCATTTCAAAGAGCTACGCCACGTCGCTCCGTGAAACCATCGATCCAGTCCGTGCTTCGACCACGCCCGAATTTCTTCCGCAGCTCAGAGAGGGCGGAGAAACCACCCACTACTCTATTGTCGACTCGCGTGGTAACGCCGTGAGCGTTTCCACGACAATCAACTCGCTCTATGGGAACAAAGTGACGGTTAGCGGTGCTGGCTTTCTACTGAACAACGAGATGGACGATTTCACCGCTGCGCCGGGCCAACCTAACCAGTTTGGATTGATTCAGGGTGAAGCTAACTCGATCCGACCCGGCAAGCGCATGCTTTCGGCGATGACACCCACGATAGTCCTGGACCGAGAGGGTAATCTGAAGCTGCTTCTCGGCAGTCCGGGTGGGCCGAGAATCATTACAGCGGTAACCCAGGTGATCTCCAACATAGTTGATCACGGGATGACGCTGGCTGAGGCAATAGCCGCGCCGAGAGTGCATCACCAGTCTCTTCCGGACCGCATCTATTATGAAGGAAGCGGGCTGCGGGCCACAACAATCGACGAGTTGAGAGCGATGGGTCATTTCGTCGAGCAGAGAGATGGATCCATCGGCAGCGTGGCGGCGATCATCCGCGACGGAGCAAATTGGGTGGGCGTGTCCGACCCACGCGGAACGGGAAGCGCGGTCGGCTACTAAGAAAACGGGGCCCGCAGGCCCCGTCATTGGATCTTCAGCCCCCGACAGGGGTGAGTTCAAAGGGCCCTGTCAGCACGAGCCGTATCAGCGCTCCCTCGGGCAAAATGATGTCCGTGTCCCGCGTGGCAGCTAAGATCCCCACCCCCGCGGCGGCCCCCGCGGCCGCGCCGACGATAGCCCCGGTTCGGTTACCGCCGATCACGCGTCCCGCTATCGCGCCAACCACGGCGCCCGCTCCGACCCTGGCAACGTCGCCCCCGCTGATTCCTCTCCCCTTCATGAAGGTTCCGAGCGTATCGACCCGAGCCTGAATCGTGTACGTTTCTCCACCGAACATTACGCGGCTGAAGGTAAGAACCATGCGTCCTTCCGCGCCCGGACTGCCGGCCGGCGCCATATCTGAAATGGTTCCCGCGAATACCGCTCCCGCCGGAATAACCTCATCCCCGTTTTCATCAAGGATCGCGGAATTACCGATTGCGTATACCTCTTCACCTTGCTCGTTATGTCTCGACGTAAGAGTGTCCGCGGCGGCAAGTTCCAGCACAGTTCCCACGCTCAGGGACGGCACGGGCGGTTCGGGTTCCGGTTCGGGCTCCCGCTGCACAGGAGGGCGCCTGGGAGGCTCTCTGCGCTCTTCCCGTCTCTGCGCTACGGGTTCTGCTTCCTCTTCTGCTTGGGGCTGATCGTCGAGATCGACAGCTAGCGACTCAGCTGGAGCCAGACTCAGATCTCGCTCGTCTGCCGCCGAATCGTCGGCTGAGCCGCCACAGGCGAGGAAAAGAGCGGTCGTCGCGGCGGCTAACGGGATGCGGGGTAATTGCATTGCGTGAATCCTCCGGATGGAAAATCAAAATATGTCTTGCCACACATGTGAAACCTGAACCTCGGGACGGCGTCGCGCAAGAAGTCCGCTTACAGCCTGGAGCGGATGAAATCCGGAGTAAGACTCTGTAGCCAACTCGCAAGGATTGAGAAATAGCCCGACGCGAGCAGCACCCCCACAAAGATCATGATGCCGCCGGCGATCTTAGTCGTCAGGGGAATAAAAGATCGATACTTCTCAAACCAACCGAGGAAGCGGTCGATTGCCACGGCCGCCATTATAAAGGGTAATGCAAGTCCCATCGAGTAGGTGAACAGCAGAAGCAATCCCTGCCCAAGATTCGACTGTGAGCCGGTATAGAGTAGTATCGAGCCCAAGATTGGGCCGATACACGGCGCCCAGCCAGCCCCAAAAGCCACACCCACTAGTACCGAACCGAGATACCCCACCGGCTTATCCCGGAAATGCACCCTCCTCTCGCGCGCAAAAACTCCCCAATTGAATGCACCGACAAGATAGAGGCCAAACATGACGATCAAGAGTCCGCCCACCCGTTCCAGCCATGCCTGGTAGTAGTTGAGCATCCTGCCAAGCGCGGTCGCCGTAGCGCCAAGCGTTACGAACACGAGAGTGAATCCAGATATGAAAAGTACCGCGTGAATAAGAGCAGACCATCGTTGGTGTCGTACTTCGTCGAGCGACATGCCCGTGATAAACGATACGTAACTTGGAATCAACGGCAGTACGCACGGGGAGAGGAAGCTCAACACTCCCGCAAAAAAGGCGACAGTAAGTCCGACAGATTCAGCTCCCATTATTTCACTAGCACTAACACAATATCAGAGAAGGGAGTTCCAGCTAAGACATGCCTTGGGATGCAACGAACCCAACGAGCTTGTAGGCAAGCTTAGCTACAAGAAAATCGGGAGCGACGAGTCCGGAGATCGGGGCTAGTTCAACTATGTCAGCTCCCAGAACGCGTTTCTCCCGAAAAACTGCCCCCAGCAAATCAATACTCGGTTTCCACACCGCCCCATCGGGCTCGGGCGTTCCGGTCGAAGGGACAAGCGACGGATCGAAGAAGTCGACATCTATCGTGATGTAAACATCCTCGCCTAGAGCATCGAGACAACGTTGAGCCCACCCGTCCTTATTCATCTCGTGGCTGAAAGTCACTCTTATGTCTCTTGAGGCCATCAACTCTCGTTCCGGTTTCGTGAGTGATCTGATACCTACCTGGACCAAAGACACCGAGTCGTGTATCCGATGCATCACACATGCGTGGGACAGAGACGTCCCTTCGTACTCTTCTCTCAAGTCCGCATGGGCGTCTAGTTGAAGCACCGCAATTGCTCGGTCTCCGCGCCGGTTAACGTGTGCAAGCACCGCCTCGGCTGTTATGGAGTGCTCTCCGCCCAGCATCAGCACGAACTTGCCTTGTTCGACAAGCGTATCCAGCACTTGCCGAAGTTCACCAAGCGCCAGCTCAGGAGAATCTTTGGGAAGTATCAGCGGCGCCAGTGTATGGATCCCGATATCGATAGGTTCGCTATCGAGTTCGTGGTCGTACAATTCCAGGTACTGCGAGGCCTCGATGATCGCACGGGGGCCATCACCCGCACCGGGCATGTACGACGCCGTCGCTTCGTAAGGTACCGGAAGGATTACTACCGCCGCTCTAGCGAAATCTACGGAAGGAACTCCCAGGAATTCTTGCCGTTCACCCCAATTTAGATCCGCCAGCTCCTGGACAGGACTAAGACCCGTCCCATCACTCATCCGCAGAAAACCAGCGCGCTAACCACGGTAACCCAGCGACCGTCATCGTGCGCTTCAGCTGTACAGCTCATGTTGGTGGAGCGTACGATCTCTCCAGACATCAACCACTGCTCCTTGCGCTGATCCCACGCCTGATCCGGATCGAACGGCACACCTAGTACGGTCGCAAGCATGCTCGCCGCCAAATCCTCTGCATAGTCCCCCGCCGGTTCGGTCCGTTGGCCGAAAGTGTGGTGCTCCGAGATGTAGCCGTAATGGGCCGGGTCAGCGGGGATCGCAAGACCGATAGACGCTGCGGCGAGACGTGAGGGTTCGTTTGTGGAAGCCTCTGCAACAACAGAGAATACAACCTGGCCGGGTTCGAGCATATCGACACCCTCCTCTATGGTCACGAGATCACAGTGGGGCGGGAAGATCGAACTCACCCGGACGATATTGTACTGTGCTATGCGCGCCTCTCGGAGAGCAAGCTCGAAACTCGTCAGCTTCTCCTTGTGATTGCCCACGCCTTTTGTGAAGAATGCCTTGGTAGGTACGAAATTGGCTGCTTCGAGCACTCCCTACGACCTTTGCTCCATCGCGGTACCCGTTTCGAGAGTCACCGCGTCTCGCCGCTGGCAGTCCTGGCACACACCATATATTTCCAGCCTGTGGTGGTGATGCCTAAAGCCGTACTCGTCGGCTATGAGAACCTTCATGCGTTCAATTCGTTCACTCGAGAACTCCACCACGCGGCCGCACTCTATGCATATGAGGTGTTCGTGATGGCTCTGCGCCGCCTCCGGCTCATATCGCTTGAAACCTTCGCCGAAGTCGTGTTCCTTCACAACACCGGCTCGAACCAACAGGTCCAGCGTGCGATACACGGTCGCCTTGCCGACATTAAGAGACTCCCTTTGTAAGCGTCGCTCCAAGTCGGAGACCGAGAGGTGCTCATCTGAGAAGAAAATTATCTTTGCGATCGCCTCGCGCTGATGCGTTACCGGGAGGCTGTGTTCCCTCAAGTAGCGCCTGAAAACCTCTAGGAGCGCCTTGCCGTCGACCTTAGGAGGGGGACTCGTCATCGTCCTCTGCGAACCACAGGCCCGGGTCAATCTCCGCCGGCGGGTCCGGCTCCATCGCGCGCCCTTGAACCCCTCTCAATACTTCCTCGATAATGTCGGCATTGCTCGCACCCACCTCAGCAATCTCCACCCGACCCTGGCCCTGACCCTTACCTCTCATTATCACCATATACTTTGCCGTATAGATCCCGAATCGGAAGTTTTCCAACTCGCGTGCGATAACCGCTGTTCCCCACTCCTTTCCATCCGTTCTAAACGGAGGGAAAATCCATATATGCCCGATCTCTCCTGGAGGTATATGCTCGGGAAGCGCCTCGGCAACCCTGCTCCACCCAGGACCGATGCCCGATGCGTCGAGTCTTAACCGCTGGCTTGTTCCCACTTCTCGACGTACCCCCGAAGAATGTGTATGAAGTCCTGCACGTTGGTTACTACAGCATGAGCTTGGTGTGTGCCCCGGTCCCTGAGCTTATTCACTACAAATTCTGTCTGATCTACGCATATCGTGTGAAGAGGCCTAAGGTCGTCGCCGCCTCCGTCCACAAACGCCGGCAGCATATTGCCAACCGCAATAGAATGAAGAACCGTCGCCAGGAACAACGCAAATGTTGTCTTCTGAGCATGGACACGCATCGCCCGCTGCGCCTCAACGGCATCGGTGATTACTCCGGGAAGCGGGCCGTCATCTCTTATTGATCCAGCCAGAACGTAAGGCACGTCGTGCGTCACCAGCGCATGCATAACGCCACCCGTGATCATCTCGTCCCTAATCGCCTGTTCGATAGATCCAACAGCATTGATCTGGTTAATTGCCTTGAGATGCATGGCGTGGCCGTGTTTCACCGCTTCGCCGGTCGCACTCATTCCCAGAGCCGTGCCGAAAAGGGACGCTTCGATATCATGCACCGCAATCGCGTTCCCACCAAGCATAACGCTCACGTAGCCATGTTTGATAAACCAGATAAGTTCCTCCCGCGATCTGGCGTGCACGAGCGCAGGGCCAATCACCCAGGTGATGTAGCCACTTCGGAGCCGCTCCTCCACCAGCAGCTTCGCCAGAAGTTCGTAGTCGACCGGACGTTCTCTACTGACTTCCGTACTCATGAACTGAAACGCGTCCCCACCATCCTTCTCTTTTCTTGTGAACGCATTGCCGTGAACTAGAATTCCTTTCCTCCCGTTTTCTGCCGCACCCATGGCTACGAGATCTCCTGCCTTTAGGTCTCGCGGTTCACAAACCCTCAGTTCGTCCCCCTCTCGAAATATCACGCAGTCCATACGAGGGTTCTTGGGCCGCAGCCAACTGTCTCCGAGCTTCACCCACGTCGGCAGATTAGTGGTCGCAAAGAATCCGTGCGGAAGGACTCCATCGGCTGGCATGGCCTCGAAAGTGGCCTCGGGCGCGTCACGAAGCTCCTCACTGGAGAAATCAGGCGGATAATACGTTGATTGCGTTTCCATTTGGCAGCCGCATAATAGAGCCCACCAAGGCGGGTTTCAAGTAGCAAAGTGTTTAGAAAAGCGACACTGGATCTCGGTCATAGACAACCGTGATCCCGCTGAGAATTCTTCGAGGCATGTTTCGAGAACCATATCGCACAACTCTTCCCAGCAGCTTGCGGCTCGGAGAGCGGAGTACCAGGTGCCATCGCCACCGCCCCTTAATTCTCGCAAGTGGCGCCGGCGAGGGACCGACTACGTCGAGTCCGCCGTCGGTTGTCCGGTCCACCAGCTCTGTTATCCAACGTCCCAGTTCGACCGATGCATTCGCCACCACCGGCTCGCTCTCTCCACTAACGATTACGTTCGCAAGCCAAACGTGCGGTGGGTAAGGCGGTTCCCGGCGCCGCTCAATCTCGCGCGCAGCAAAGTTCTCGAAATCGTGCGCGGCTGCAAATTCTATCGCAAAGTGATCCGGGTGCCGCGTCTGTATCAACACCTCCCCCCCAGCGGCGCTGCGGCCTGAACGCCCTGCGACCTGCGAAACAAGCTGAAAGGTTCTTTCAGCCGACCTGAAGTCTGGGAGATGTAGGCTGGTGTCGGCATCGATAACGCCAACAAGTGTGACACGCGGAAAATCCAGCCCCTTGGCAATCATCTGGGTGCCGAACAGGATATCTACTTCACCCTTGCCGAACGATTCTAGAATCTTGCTATGCGACCATTTGCCCGCTGTGGTATCAGCATCCATCCGGCGGATCCTGGCTTGCGGATACCTTTCAATCAGCCAGTGCTCGAGCTGTTGTGTACCCACACCGCGCGACCGTTGAGTTTCTCCACCGCAAACAGCGCAGCCGACCGGCACTGGGTCGTGGAAGCCACAGTAATGACAGAACAGCCTTTCGGGCGTCAGATGGAGCGTCAGCGCAATACTACATTTGGGGCAGCCCGGGACTTCCCCACAGGTGGTACACTGCAGGTAGTGGGCAAACCCTCTCCTATTGAGCAGCAGTATTACCTGCTCTCCGTCTCTCAGCCGAGACTCAACCGCTTTATCCATTCTTGCGGACCAGGGCACGGGACCGCTCTCCCTAATACGCGCCTCGGAACGCATGTCAACCAGTCCTACGTCGGGCAGTGCCTGCCCACCAACGCGTTGCCTCAGGCACACGACAGTGGTCCGTTCACGGCGTGACCAGGTTTCGAGGGATGGTGTGGCACTGCTAAGGATCAAACGGCATGACTCGATTTGCGTTCGCTTGATCGCAACATCACGGGCATGGTACCGGGGCGATTCAGAGTTCTTGTAGCTTGCATCGTGCTCCTCATCCAGGACAACCGCGCAGAGTCGGCGTACAGGGGCAAATACCGCAGAACGGGCTCCGACGGCTACACGTTTCCGGCCGCTTGCCAGGTCACGCCATGCGTCGGCCCGCTTAGACCCATCTTCTACACTTTTATTAGGCATCTAATGTCAACTTCCTTGTCAAATAAGGGCTTACGCGCGAAAAGGGTGGGGGCGAACGAAAACGTAGTGCCAATCAATATTGGCCGAATCGCTGATTTTGTGCTTTTTCTTCTTGTATTGTGGACTCAGACGTGTATTATTGTGGTGGATACAAGGAGATGCGCATGTTGGTTCGGGCCCAAAAGAGTGGGGCATACGAGTATCTGCAACTGGTCCACAATGAACGCGTCGAAGGCCGGGTGCGGCAGCAGGGGATCGCCACCCTGGGCCGGCTCGACCGGTTGCAGGCGACCGGGCAGATCGACGCGCTGCTCGCTTCGTGTGCCCGCTTCGCCGAGCAGACGGCGGTCCTGAATGCGCTGGGCCACGGCCAAACGGAGGTGGCGGAGACGATCAAAGTAGGCCCGCCCCTGGTCTTCGAGCGACTCTGGCGCGACTTGGGGCTGGGGGAACTCCTCGAGGGGTTCCTGGCGGATCGCCCGTTTCAGTTCCCGGTGGAGCGTGCGGTGTTCCTGACCGTGCTGCACCGGCTCTTCGACCCCGGCAGCGACCGGGCGGCGGAAGAGTGGCGACACGGCTACGCCATCCGGGGGGTCGAGGATCTGCAGTTGCATCAGATCTACCGGGCCATGGCCTGGCTCGGCGAGCCGCTCCCGAACGATCCGCAGGCCGGCGCGACGCCGTTCGCGCCGCGGTGCACGAAGGATCGAATCGAGGAAGCGTGGTTCGCGCGACGGAGTGATCTGTTCCGCGGACTGGACTTGGTCTTCTTCGATACGACTTCCATCTACTTCGAGGGCCGCGGGGGCGAGAGCATCGGACAATACGGCAAGAGCAAGGATCACCGCCCCGATCGCAAGCAGATCGTCGTCGGGGCGGTGCTCGACCACACCGGACGGCCGATCTGCTGCGAGCGGTGGCCCGGGAATACGAGCGACGCCAAAGCTCTGATCCCGATCGTGGATCGACTCGAGACGCGGTTCCACATCCAGCGCATTTGCGTGGTGGCGGACCGCGGCAGGATCAGCAAGAAGACGATCGCGGCGCTGCAAGCCGCGCATCGCGACGTGGGCTACATCCTCGGCGCGCGCCTGCGGGCAGTGAAGGAGATCCGCGAGCAGGTTCTGGCCGACCAGAGTCCGTATCGACCGGTGCATGGCCCCAAGACTTGCAGCAAAGACCCCTCGCCGCTGAAAGTCAAAGACGTGCAGATCGAAGAGCGCCGGTACATCGGCGGACTCAGCGGAGTCCGATGCTACAACGAGGACCAGGTGCACAAGGACCGTGCCGATCGCGAGGCGATCGTCGCCGCCCTGGGCGACCGGTTGAAACGAGGAGACAAATCTCTGATCGGGAACCAGGGCTACCGGAAGTACGTCAAGGCCGCGGGATCGCGGTTCGAGATCGACCAGGAGAAAGTCGAGAAAGAGGCCCGGTTCGACGGCACGTGGGTGTTGCAGACCGACCTCGAGATCTCCGCGGCCGAGGGGGCGCTGAAGTACAAGGAACTGTGGATGGTGGAGACGGTCTTCCGCAGCCTGAAGTCGGTGTTGGAAACGCGGCCCATCTTCCACCAATGCGACGACACCATCCGTGGCCACGTGTTTTGCAGCTTCCTGGCCCTGGTGGTCCTGAAAGAGTTGCAGAGCAAGCTGGCGGCCCGGGGCTGGACGGTCGATCCCAGCGGGGATCGCGTGGAATGGGAGCGGCTCCAACGCGACCTCGATGCCTTGGAAGAGATCACGATCGAGAACGCCGGGCGGACCTTCGTGATTCGCACGCGAACCCGCGGCGATGCCGGCAAAGCTCTGCCAGCGGCCGGCGTCGCCCTCGGCCCGACCGTGCGGCCGCGCCACTGAGTCCGATGCGACCGACCCACACGCAACGGGAGGTGGCACGGTAGTGCCAAGGCGAAAACTGTAATGCGCAACCTACTGATTCACAATAAGTTACAATTTCGCGGTGTAGAAGATGGGTTTGGGGAAGTGGTTCGGAGCATCGTCAGAATCCTCGCACCGTTTGGGGGGCGACGGCGGCGTTTCCGTCCGGCGCCAGGTTTCGACCTGCCCTACGAGACGGTCAGACTCTTACAGCCAGACTTCTGCGCAACCTGCGCGCATGTCCCCGTCCGGTAACGCTACGACCAGCGCCCGGCAAATTCGGAATGCGGAATGCGGAGTGCGGAATGAAGAGCGACCCGAGGCTTGCATTCCAAATTCCGAACTCCGCATTGGTTGCGGCCCAA
>JACZUR010000210.1 GCA_022573095.1 Gemmatimonadota bacterium
AGAGCACGGCCTCCCACGTCAGCTCTCCCGTGACCGCTATCCAGCCCCCTACGGGCGCACCACCCAACGCTATACCCAAGACGACATGGGTCAGCCAGCTCACGCGCTTGACGTAGGAGTAGCCGGTAAACACTACCATAGCCACCGGAAAGAGCGCCACGCACAGGGGGTTCAGCTGCCAGGCTGCGAACAGAAGCAGGGCTGTGGAGAGCAGGCAGGCGAGCGCCACCTCTGGTACGCTCAGCCGGCCCGACGGCAGAGGCCGATCTGCGGCCCGCGGGTTCCTGCGGTCCAGGTCCCTATCCGCCAGCCGGTTCATGCTCATGGCGCGGCACTTTGAGGTTCGGAGAATAGTGGGTCTCGGAAAGCATCATGCCGGGACGGCGCCAGCTGCGGACATTCGTACCGTAAAACTGCCCGGAACCCAGCATCTCGACACCTGACGCGCGATCCCGCATTGAATGCATGCAATCGTTCTTCACTTCGTTGCCCTCCTCATCAAGACAGCAGAAACTGGTCCTTAGGTCTCTCCGTACCAAGCGCACTCTCCGTTCTATACACCGGTTACGGGGCCGAGTATCCATGCTATCGGAACTCGCTATCTCCGGATGGGAGAACAGCCCATTGACGATTCTGGATCGCTTGTCAACGCACGTGGCTGAGTACTTTGAACGCCACAGTGACACGCCGATTACATGCAACGTTACACCAACTGAGATTCGCCAGCACCTCGCTAACGAGTACGGGTCGTTCGATCAACCGATCCCTCTGGAGTCGGTCTTTGACGATGTAACTGACATGATGTGGCGCTGGGCCGAGCACGCGACCAACCCGCGGCATTTTGGTTTGACGAGACCTACCGTCGATGTTGCATCGGTCGTCGCGGATGCTCTGGTTGCAACCTACGATCCAAACCTCGCTACCTGGGACTTCTGCCCCGCCGCGCAGGAAATGGAACGGCATGTGATCAACTTGCTGGGTGACCGCTTTGGTCCCGGTTATGCTGATGGATTGTCGCATTTCACGAGCGGGGGAGAGGAAGCAAATCGGACTGCCCTGGCGGTTGCACTCACACAACACTTTCCCGAAGTAGCGACGGATGGGCTTCACGCTTTAGACAAGCAGCCGGTCTTGTATATGTCAGCCGAGGGTCACCACTCGATCGAAAAAGCGGCTCACTCGACGGGAATAGGCCGCGCTGCAGTACGGCTGATCCCGGTCGGTGATAACCTGGCCATGGACGTAGCAGCACTGACACAAAAGATCGAGGCTGACACTGCCGGCGGCTACGTGCCGTTTATGCTCGTCGCGACCGCGGGAACAATTAACGCCGGAGTTATCGATCCCCTAGAGGAAATGGCTGAAATAGCCGAGCGGTACAAGCTCTGGTATCACGTGGACCTGGCGTGGGCTGGTGCAGCAATTGTCTCGGATCGCCTCCGCGACCATCTCAGCGGTATTGAACGAGCGGATTCGATAACATGCGACGCACACAAATTGTTATCAGTCCCAACCGGCGCCGGGATGTTCTTCTGCCGGCATAGGGAGCCCGTGGCGCGGACGTTTGGAATAGAGGCGTCGTATGTACCGGACGCAGTGGAAGATGGACGCGTTTATCCCTATGTAACATCGATGCAGTGGTCGAGACGATTCATGGGACTAAAGATGTTCATGATGTTCGCTGCCCGCGGTTTGCCGGAGATTGCCCGCCGCATCGAACACCAAACAGAAATGGGAGATTATCTTCGGAGCAGACTTGTGAAAGAGGGCTGGAAAATACTGAACGACACACCGCTTCCGGTAGTTTGTTTCACACACTCCAAGATCCGATCACTGAAGAACGGTGAATCCGCAATCGTCGAAGAGGTAAAACGCATGGAGGCGGCTTGGATCTCAAAGACGACGCTCGCGGGCGGAGTACCAGCACTTCGGGCATCCATAACTAATTACAACACGACACCCGCGGACATTGATGTGCTGGTGGATGGCGTTCAGCAGGCCCTGAAGACGATATCCTGACTCTTGCGTGCAGTTCCCTCCGTTTCTTAGATCATCACAGGTTCTTCGCTTTTAAAACCCGCATCCTATTTAGAGTTCACCGCCCCCTCTCTATCGCCCTCAGTGCTACCCTGTCAATCAAGCCCGGCGCGATGAGTTTGATCCACTGCCCTATTCTTCCGCGAGCACTCATGATGAGTTCCCGTTTCCTGCGGCCCATCGCCTTGATGATCTGCCGCGCGCATTCCTCGGCGGTCATGATCTCGGCTTCGTGTACCGGACTTTCACCCATCGGCTTTCCATCGGGGCCGAACGCACGCTTCCTCGTTTCGGTCGCGACGAAATCCGGATAGATCATCGTAACCGTGACGCCTGAATCGATGAGTTCGATGCGGAGTGTATCGAAGAACCCAGCCATCGCGTGCTTGCTAGCAGCGTATCCGCTTCTCGTAGGCACACCCGTTTTGCCTGCGAGACTAGAGACGCCCACGATCCTGCCCTTTGTTTTCTTGAGGTGGGGCAGCGCCGAGTGTGTACAATAGACAGAGCCGAGATAGTTAACTCGCATGATTGTGTCGAAGAATTCGAGGGTTTCCAACTCGTCGAACCTGGACCACATCGAGATTCCTGCGTTGTTGATCAGTGTGTCAATGCGGTCATACTCGCTTACGGTGGCGTCGATAAGGTCGCGGCACTGATGGTTAACAGATACATCGGTGGGAACGACCAGCGCCCGCCCCCCTCGTTCCCCCCGCCCCCCTCGCCCCCCTCTCTCACGGCAACGGGCAGCGACTTCGTTGAGGTCCGCTTCGTGCCGCGCCGCCAGCACCAGCCACGCACCCTGACCGGCAAGCTGCAACGCCAGCTCGCGTCCGATGCCCGATGAAGCTCCGGTGATTATCGTTACGTTCTCGCGGAAACCTAAGACGGGAAGAGGCTTTGACATGTTATGAACATTACCGCAGCAACCGGCACAGCGACAGACAAAACACTCAGCTCGACAGTCCGGGTAGTACTGGGTGACGTTTCATAGCTGGTTGTGTTCTGGCCGGCACTCGCACATGAGGCGTAAGAAACACAACCGGTAAAACATGATGTATATTCGTTCGGCAACCACTCAACACCCTGAGAAGGGGGACAAGGGGGACAAGGGGGACAATGGCGGCAAAGTCAGATTTTGACCCGGTGTTCGATGCACTGAAGAAGATCATGAAGATTCACTCGCGCAGGCTCACTGTTCTCAGCGACAAGGCGGGGGAGTACACGCTGAACGCGGGCTTCAGCGAAAAATGGAAGAAGGTTATCTATTTCGGCGGTGTGAAGACCGGAAAGAGTTATGTGAGTTTTCACTTGATGCCCATCTACATGTATCCCGACCTTCTGAAAGGGATCACTGCGAAGTTGCGGGCTCGCATGCAGGGAAAGTCATGCTTGAATTTCAAGAAAGTGGACACGGAGTTGTTCACAGAACTGAAAGCGCTGACGAAACGCTGTTTCGACAGACTAGACGACGAAGGGATGGTCTAACTCCCCGCGGTCACGGAATGAAGAACTAGGGAAGATACTCTCGAGCCACGCGCCGGCCCCAGTAAATGCCGACCCCGGTTCCAACCATACTCACGATGAACGCGGTCATGATTCCTAGCTGGGCACCGAGCCACCACCCAATACCACCACCGATTGTAGCGCCAACCATACTAAGAAGTTTTGACATACTCTACATTTCAATACTTAGGGATATAGAAAGAGACGGTATCGACGTCTAGCCCGCAACTCTCCGGCAACTTGGCTTTACGACTGGCCACATCGGGACAAGGAACTCATATTTCGCTCCCTCGTATTAGATACTGGATCTCAACCGGACCGACAAAGATGACACGGACATTCGGCACCATCTCGACCGCAACTTTGCTGCTAGTCGCTTCTTCCCTACCACTCTTGGCCCAAGACCAGTTCGGCAGTTCTGTTGCAATTAGCGACGCGGACGTGCTGGTGATGAAGCCCGGAACAGCCAGTGGACCCGCGACCGTGTATGCGTTCCGTCGCGCAGACGACGGGTCCTGGGAACTGGGCAGCCGCGTCAGGGCAGCGCAGGCAACGGAAG
>JACZUR010000211.1 GCA_022573095.1 Gemmatimonadota bacterium
GCCGTGCGCGCCGAAACGGGCTACCCGCCGCTTGTCACCCCGACAAGCCAGATCGTCGGCACTCAGGCCGTGATGAACGCACTCTTCGGCGAGCGCTACAAGCAAGTGACGAAGGAGACCCGCGGGCTCGTACTCGGCCAGTACGGCCAGACGCCCGCGCCGATCAGCGCCAAGATTCGCAAGAAGATCGCCCCCAACGAAAAGCCGATCACCGACCGCCCGGCCGACCACATCGACCCGGAGCTGAAAGCCGCGCGCAAGCAGGCCGGCGACTTCGTGAAGTCCGACGAAGACCTGCTCTCATACGTGCTCTTCCCGCAAGTGGCGCAGGAGTTCCTGGAATGGCGCAACGACGGCGGTGGCATCGAAAATGAGATCGCCGCTGCGATCGCCGCCGCTCTCACGTACGATCGGGCGCGCGCTGCCCCCGCAGCCGGCGCGGCAGTCGACGGACACACGCACGATGCGTGGAAGATGGCCGGCCGCCAAAGAGCGCTAAGAGGCTGATCATGAAGATCAAGATCGGCGACCGGGAGTTCGACGCTCAGCTGGCGGCCGAGACCGTTACCGTTGACGGCGAGTCGTTCGCCATCCGGATCGTTAGGCACGAGAAGACGCTCACGGTTTATGTCAACGAAAAACCGTTCGCTGTTCAGCTCCCCGATCCGCTGCCGGAAGAGGGCGCGATCGAGCTTCTCGTCGACGCCAAGACGTACGCCGTCGAAGCGTCCGGGGCCACCGCCGCTGCACCGCGCCCAAAGGCAGCGCGTAAGTCGTCCGCGACCGCCACAACAGGCGCCGTCGTCTCCCAGATGACCGGGCGCATCGTCCGCATCGACGTCAAGACCGGCGATGAGGTGAGCGAGGGCGACGTGCTGCTCGTCATCGAAGCGATGAAGATGGAAAATAGTCTCCGTGCCGCAGAGGACTCGAAGATCGCCAAGGTTCTCGTGGTAGAGGGAGAAAGCCTCGTTGTGGATCAACCGATCATCGAATTCGAATGATCTAGCCTGTTATCCAGATTCTCCTGTTTCCTAGTTCTGGACACCCACTAACTTAATTGGCTTAACTACGTACTCTAAACCGAAAGTTCGGTGCAGATACATCCTTGTATTTATGAGATGGGGTACTAAGTTAGCTCGCAACTTCTTCCAATTCGATCAACGTTCCACAGAAGTCCTTAGGATGGAGAAACACCACGGGTAGGTTGTGAGCGCCGATGGAAGGTTTGCCGTCCCCTAGTACGGTAGCGCCTTCGGTTCGCATGTGCTCAATGGCTGCGTGGATAGAGGTGGTCCGGTTTCTTTGGACACATACCCGCCATTGTTAAGTGGATTGGCTGCGGATTAGGGTTATCCACGGAGCGAGCGCGGCCCTCAAAGCCAAGCGCTCGTCTGCTCCTGCGGAGCAGGAGACGATCGGTGGGTAACCCGACTTGATCATACGATGTTTACTTGCAGCATAGTTACGTCGTTAGTATTCGTCTGACACTGTTTTCTTATCTCCTCTCGAGATTCGGTTTCCGGTAATGTGCTGTAAGACGTTTTTGTCACTCTGCCCATACCTGGACATACCCCGAATTGGTGCCATTCATGCCGCCATCAACTCCGATCCGAAGTACGCCGCATCCGGCGTTCGATCCGTCAACGAGCTGTGCGGACGACGGCCGTTGTAGAATTCCAGATACTTGGTGATGTGGCGCCGAGCAGCGCTCATGCTCTCATAGGCGCGTAAGTACACTTCTTCGTATTTGATCGTCCGCCAGAATCGCTCGATGAAGATATTGTCCCGCCAAGCCCCCTTGCCATCCATGCTGAGCTTCACGCCACGCGTTAGAACCGCCTCAACAAAATCCTCACTCGTGAACTGCGATCCCTGGTCTGTATTGACGATCTCGGGGACACCGTAGCGATCAAAAGCCGTCTCCAATGCCTCCACACAGAAATCGGCCGTCAAGGTATTGGATAACTGCCAGGCCAGCACCTTGCGGGTCGCCCAGTCCAACACCGCCACCAGATACACAAACCCCCGCTTCATGGGCAGATACGTGATGTCCAGAGCCCAGACCTGATTCGGTCGGTCAATGATCTTGTCGCGCAACAGGTACGGAAAAATCCGATGTCCCGGGTGTGGCTGGGAGGTCCGAGGGCGTCGGTAGATGGCCTCCACCCCCATCCGTCGCATCAGCGTGCGCACGTGGGTACGGCCCACCGAATAACCGTCTGCACGCAGCAGCTTTTTGAGCATCCGGCTACCGGCAAACGGATGTTCCAGATGCAGTTCGTCTATACGTCTCATCAAGGCTAGATCCGACTCCGAGACGGCTACCGGCTGGTAGTACACGCTCGATCTCGACAGATCCAACAGCTGTGCCTGGCGAATAACCGGTAAAGCATCCTCCCGATCGATCATCGCTTGGCGCTCGCATCGTGGCTTCGACCGAGCGCGCCTGCCAAAAAATCATTCTCCATCGTCAGCTGACCGATCTTCGCCTGCAGGTCCTTCACGCTGGGTCCTGAATCCAGCTCTCGTCGTTCCGCCTTCGTCAGAAAAACCCCTTCGACACTATTCAAGAGCTGGGTCTTCCAGTCCGTAATCTGATTGGCGTGTACGTCGAACTGCTCCGATAGCTCTACCAACGTCTTTTCGCCCTTCAGTGCCGCTAGCGCCACGCGGGACTTGAACTTGGCGCTGTGGTTTCTTCGTGGTCTTCTCATGTCTGCTCCTCAAGGCTTGCGCCTATTTTCAAGCAGCCATCCCACTTATGCGAGTGTCCAGTTTTCTCGGACCACCTCTAACCCTTTACGTCTAAGCTGAGTTTCGATGTGCCCGGTAGAATAATTTCCCATCTGCCGGCAGGTAGCCTGCGGATAACCTCATGTAATGATTGATATTTCCAGCGATATACTGTATATATATACAGTATATTAGACAGCACTCGAAGGACACCCACCATGGCCGAAGCCGCCCGCGTGGTACCAGATACCACCTATCCTTGCGACAACTATTCCCGCTACCGGTTGATTGATCTATTCAAAGAACTCCGCCTGCTCATGGTCCAGCGTCATGCGCTCGAGTATCGGTTGAGTACCGTGCTCCGAGAACTCGATCAACGCGACGGTCTCGACGGTCGGCCATTACACCTCGCATCCTGGATTGCGCATCAATTTGGGGTGGGTTACGGCGCGGCGCGGGAGAAAGTGCGCACGGCACGGGCCCTTGGGTCTCTGCCGTTGATCGATGCGGCGTTCCGAGAAGGTAAGCTCAGTTATTCTAAAGTCCGGGCGTTGACTCGCGTTGCGAACTCGGAGAACGAAGCAGAGTTGTTGAATGCCGCGGCACTCGCCAGCACGGACGGCGTGGAACGACTGGTGCGTCTGGCCAAACAACGCGAACGAATGAGTGACGTTCAAGAGATGCTCAAGGCTCGGTCGTTGACGTATGCGTGGGATGACGACGGCTCGCTGGTGGTGAAAGCGCGGCTGACGCCTGAACAGGGGGCCATCTGGATCAAGGCGTTCGAGAAGGCCGAATCGGGGTGTGACGCTGGTGGTGACTCTTCAGGTGACTCCTCAGGTAAAGAGGACTTCGCCGCACGGCGTGCTGATGTGATGACCGAAGCGTTTAGAGAGACGCTGACTGAACCATCAGACATAAAAGCCACCGGAAGCGGTGAGCGCTATCAGGTGGTGGTGCACGTTTCAGCTGAAACGTTATCCGGGTGCGTTTCAGCTGAAACGTTTTCGGATACCGACGGATTACCGACCATCGAGGGGGGGCCGCATCTGCATCCGGAGACGGTGCGCAGGCTCACCTGTGACGGGGCACTGGTGTCGGTGCTGGAAGATGGTCAGGGTGAGGTACTGAACGTGGGGCGCAAGACGCGGGTCATTCCAACGGCCATACGACGAGCGCTGAGAGCCCGCGATCGGTCCTGCCAGTATCCGGGTTGTTCCCAAAGCCGCTACGTCGACGGTCACCACATCGTCCACTGGGCGGACGGGGGTGAAACGAAGCTCGATAATCTGGTTATTATCTGTCGGAGACATCACACACTGGTGCACGAGTTCGGTTATCGAATCATAAAAACGGCAACCGGG
>JACZUR010000025.1 GCA_022573095.1 Gemmatimonadota bacterium
CCGGTTTCGCGATAACCTATTCGGCGGCCCTCTATCGACCTCTGTCGAACGGGGTGTCATACGGCTTGGGCGTTTTGCACATAGAAGACGACTCGCTCGTTGGCCGGACTAGCACCGGAGGTGAGTTGAATCTTGCGATTGGTAGACGCGACCGAGGGCTCTCCTTTGTCAGTTCGGTGGCGTTGCTGATCCGACATGACGACCGGAACGTTGACGCTAGCTGGAGCGCTGGTCTAACGTACTCGTACAGGCTTCTCCCCTTTCTGACGGTCTCGGCCGACGGTCGATACCGCGTCGAAGACACGGAGGCTCGCGGTTTCTGGGACCTCAACAGCCGCGATCGAACAGGTTTCAACTTAGTCGCGGGTGTAACCATTGGTTCTGGTCGGTCGGCGGTACCGGGCCGCGGCAACCCCGTTCGTGGACCCCGTGTCCCGCGCTCGGGTCCCCCCTCGGAAGAAACGGTATTCGAGGCCGGGCGGAGCGCCGGCGCCACTGAAGATGTTGCGGCTCTCACCTCCCGGATCGTTCAAACCGCCATCGACGTAATGGGTACCCCGTATGAGTGGGGAGGTACCGACGAGAACGGCTTCGACTGCTCGGGATTGATCAAGTACTCCTACGGAGAGCACGGCATCATAATCCCGAGAGTGAGTCGTGATCAGGCCCGCGCCGGCGAGTCCGTTGAAAGGCGAGTGGGGGATCTCAGGCCGGGTGACATATTGGGATTTGCGTTGCAGGGGAGCGGTGTTTCTCATGTAGGACTCTATATCGGTGAGGGACAGTTCATCCACAGTGGCTCCGGCGGTGTCGAAATTTCTGATCTGAGCGGAGGTGGCTCCGAGGGCGCATGGTGGACTCAGCGTTGGGTAGCGGCGCGCCGCATTATCAACTGATCTCCGCAGAACTGGGTGTAAACGGGGTAATCTATAAGAGATGGCCTGGATTAAATGGATAGATGACGACGAAGCGGAAGGGCCTCTGAAGGAGATCTTAGATAAATATCGTGGTAAGCGCGGTGTAGATCACATACTGAAGATCCACTCCCTCAATCCGAAGTCTCTCGACCTTCACTACGCTTATTACTCCCACTTGATGAGAGGCAAAT
Organism: Gemmatimonadota bacterium; assembly: GCA_022573095.1. Taxonomy (GTDB): domain Bacteria; phylum Gemmatimonadota; class Gemmatimonadetes; order Gemmatimonadales; family GWC2-71-9; genus B16T1B5. The sequence goes on from JACZUR010000025.1 coordinate 1,109, forward strand.
CCGGACTGTCGCGAGCGGAAAGGGAGATGATCGCCGTTGCCGTGTCGCGTGTTAACGACTGCTTTTACTGACTACGCCATCACGGGGCGGGTCTCCGTACGTGGCTGAAGGATGAAGAAAAGGCTGCTGCGATCGAAACTGATTACACCAAGGCACGCCTTTCCAAGCGAGAGCGCGCCATGCTCGATTACTCGGTGAAGCTTGCGCAGGTCCCGCCGAACATTCGACAAGAAGACCTGGACCTGTTGCGCAAAGCAGGTTTCAGCGACAGCGAGATCTTGGATGTCTGTCAGATCGCGGCGTACTACACTTACGTCAACCGTATGGCGTTGGGACTAGGAGTGGAGCTTGAGGATTACTGGGAAGAAAATTCGTAGACTGACCGCACGAGCCCTTCTCCTCTCGGTCGCGTGGTTGTTTGTGTTAGTAATGCCATCGACGGCCCACGCGCAGGAAATTGAGAGATTAACGGGCTATACGCTGCAGCGCAGCGCCGATCAGCTTAACTACGAAGTTGCTCTCCGGAGTGTCGTTGACACGGCGCACGCTCGGTGGTTATCGAGTGTCTTAAGCGCCGAACCGCACGTCGCCGGAACTCAGCGGCAGCGGTGGACGGCGGAGTTCGTTGACAGTCTGACGCGGAGTTGGGGACTCGAGACGCAGCTTGATTCTTACCTGGTTTACCTGCCCCATCCGGTTGAGCTTGCCGTACGCAGGGTCTCGCCGGATCCGCTGGAGTTGAGAACCTTCGAGCCGCCGATTGCGGGCGACCCGGCGACCCTCGGAGAAATCTTCCCTCAGTTCAATGCATACAGCGGTCGCGGAGACGTGACGGCCGAACTGGTCTACGTGAACTATGGACTGATCGAGGACTATGAGCTGTTGGCGGAAGCCGGAGTTTCGGTCGAGGGGAAGATAGCGATCGCGCGCTACGGAAGATCCTACCGCGGGATCAAGGCGAGGGAAGCGGAACGAAATGGAGCCATCGGTTTGCTTTTCTATTCCGATCCCATTGATGATGGGTTCGTAAGAGGTGACGTATATCCCGAGGGAAGATTCCGTCCCGAACACGGTGTGCAGAGGGGAAGCATCAAGAATCTCAGAGGTGATCCAAGTTCCCCGAACTACAGTTCGGACTTTGGCGTAGAACGCCTTCCGGAATCTGAAATGGAGATCACCCGAATTCCTGTTGCGCCGATAAGCTATTCGGCGGCTTCAGAGCTTCTCGAGGGGATCAGGGGGAGCGATTTGCCGATCCAGGCTTGGCAGGGTGGCCTCCCGTTTCGGTATCACGTCGGTCCTGGTCCAGTGGTCGCAAATCTGGTCGTGGAAACGGAAAGTGAGAGCGAAGCATTCCATCCCATCTACAATACGCTTGCCGTTCTGCGCGGTACGAAGTACCCGAGGGAATGGGTGATTATCGGCGGACACCGTGACGCGTGGGGTCCAGGCGCCACCGACAACGTAAGCGGAACGGTGAGCGTGTTAGAGGCGGCCAGAGCGTTTGCAGAACTGGCGAGAGCAGGGCAGCGGCCCGAACGAACGATCGTGTTCGCAACCTGGGATGCGGAAGAGTGGGGCTTGATTGGTTCAACGGAATTCGTTGAGCGCTTTGAGGAAGACCTGTCCGCGCGCGTAGTAGCCTATATCAACCAGGACGTTACAGCGTCCGGTACCAGATTCGGCGCAAGTGCCGCAGCCTCGCTAAAGGAGCTAATTCGCGAGGTTACGGAAGCCGTAGAGAACCCATATGGTTCCGGTTCCCTCTACGAATATTGGGCCGATAATCAGGACCTCGATGATGGTGCGAGGACTAGCATCGGAGACCTTGGGGGAGGCTCGGATTTTGTGGGCTTCTACAACCACCTTGGTATAGCTTCGGCCAACTTTGGCTTTGGCGGCAGTGGCGGCGTCTACCACTCGGCCTACGATACGCACCGTTGGATGTCGCAATTCGGCGACCCCGGCTTTGTCATACATGCGGCTTCCGGGCGACTCGCGGCGACGCTTGCAGCGAGGATAGCGCGTGCGGATGTCATCCCTTACTCCTATCGAGAACTGGAAGAACAACTCGAGAGTCTGACATCGAATCTAGGCGAACAGATCGAAGAAAAAGGGTGGCAGCTGAGCTTGGATGGCTTAAGGAACGCTATCCAGCATTTTGGAGTCGCCGCCCGCCGACTAGAGGAGGTGCGGACCGCGGTTCTCGCGGCCCATCCGAGTGGCGAATGGGAGACATCGAATCAGTTGTTATTGCGTGTCGACAAAGCGCTTACGAGGGAAAGCGGCGTGCGAGGTCGGCCCTGGTACAGGAATTTGTTGTTCGCCGCCGACCGAGACAACGGATACGCAAACGTGCCTTTACCGTCGATTACCGAAGCAATCCGCGATTCTGACCGTGCCCAAACCGAGACCGAAGTCGACGATTTCGGCGGTCGGGTTAGAGACGCGACAGCTGCCCTGGCAGCTGTAGTACGGTCGCTCGAAGCCAACCGCTAGGCTCACTTTCTTGACAGACGGTGTCAACGAAGGTAGAATCTCCAGGTGCGATTAGCACTCGACTCACTAGAGTGATAAGAATTAGTCGTAAGTGCTTTATTTTCAACCAGTTGACACAATGGAGGTAACTAGAGAATGCCAACTTCCACCAAGTCGAAGGTCAAGATCCAGTCGTTGAGTGACCGCGTGGTCATCCGGTCCATGGAGGAGACCGAAGAGATGCGTGGTGGGCTCTACATCCCGGACACCGCCAAGGAAAAGCCGCAGCAGGGAGAGGTCGTCGCTGTCGGTCCCGGCAGAATGGAGAAGGGTGTGAGGGTCCCAATGGAGTTAAAAAAGGGCCAAACGGTTCTTTACGGAAAGTACAGTGGCACCGAAGTAACGATTGACGACGAAGAGTTGCTGATCGTCAAGGAATCCGACGTTCTTGGTATCGTCGGCTGATTAACCTGGAGAATTAGACCAATATGGGAACAGCAAAGGAACTTTATTTTGATGTCGATGCGCGCTCTAAGCTGATGAAGGGTGTGGATCAGCTGACGAACGCGGTAAAGGTGACGCTTGGGCCGAAGGGCCGTAACGTCCTCCTCGATAAGAAATTTGGCAGTCCGACGGTTACTAAAGATGGTGTTACCGTCGCAAAAGAAATCGAGTTAAGCGATCCGCTAGAGAACATAGGCGCCCAGATGGTGAAGGAAGTCGCTACCAAAACGTCTGATGTCGCGGGTGACGGTACGACCACCGCCACCATTCTCGCCCAGTCTATTTATCGCGAAGGCCTCAAGAGTGTCACGGCAGGTGTGAATCCGATGGCGATCAAGCGCGGAATCGAGAAGGCGGTCGTGGCCGTTGTCAAGATGCTCGAAAAGGATTCAAAGGTCACGTCGGGCAAGAATGAGATAGCCCAGATCGGTTCCATCTCAGCGAACAACGACAAAGAGATCGGAGCATTGATCGCCGACGCCATGGAAAAGGTTGGCAAGGACGGCGTGATTACGGTCGAAGAAGCGCGCGGTCTTGAGACCGTGCTCGAGACAGTCGACGGCATGCAGTTTGACCGTGGTTATCTGTCGCCGTACTTCGTCACAGATCCGGAGAAGATGGAAGCTGTTCTTGAAGAAGGGTACATCCTGATTCATGACAAGAAGATCTCGGCCATGAAGGACTTGCTGCCGATTCTGGAGAAAGTTGCTCAGACCGGCAAGGGTCTGCTGATCATCGCTGAAGATATCGAGGGCGAAGCGCTTGCGACAATCGTCGTTAACAAGTTGCGTGGCACGCTGAAGATTTGCGGCGTGAAGGCTCCTGGCTTCGGCGATCGTAGAAAGGCGATGCTTCAGGATATCTCGGTGTTGACCGGCGGAAACGTCATCAGCGAAGAAGTAGGCTTCAAGCTCGAGAACGCAGTCTTGAACGATCTTGGTAGTGCCAAGAGAATCGTCATCGACAAAGACGACACGACAATCGTCGATGGCGCTGGCAAACGGGAGGCGATCCAAGGCCGCATCGGCGAAATCAAGGCTGCTATCGACAAGAGCACCTCTGATTACGATAGTGAGAAGTTGCAGGAGCGCCTTGCTAAGTTGGCTGGCGGTGTAGCCGTGATCAATGTTGGTGCCGCGACCGAGACTGAGATGAAGGAGAAGAAGGCTCGTGTTGAAGATGCGTTGCACGCTACTCGTGCAGCTGTTGAAGAGGGCGTCGTCGCAGGTGGTGGGGTAGCGCTGCTGCGTGCCCAGCCGAAGTTGGACAGTGTCAAGGTTGATGAGCCAGACGAAAAGATCGGCGTAAACATAGTGCGCAGAGCCCTCGAAGAGCCGCTTCGCATTATCGCGGGGAATGCGGGCGTTGAGGGTTCGATCGTTGTTGAGAAAGTGCGTACATCCAAGAAGGGCAAGGACTATGGGTATAACGCACAGACAGACACCTTCGAAGACCTGATCGCCGCCGGAGTGATCGATCCGACAAAGGTAACTCGCACTGCGCTTCAGAACGCGGCTTCAGTGGCGAGCCTAATGCTCACTACCGAGTGTGTCGTGGTCGAGGCTAAGGAAGACGAGCCGTCGATGCCACCGGGGGGTGGTGGTGGAATGGGCGGAATGGGCGGCATGTACTAGGTCTCAGACCTGAACTGCCCAGTGACAGAGAGCGCCCCGCGATTGCGGGGCGCTTGTCGTTTGTGTAGGGGCGGAGGTGGGGGATCTAGCGCCGCGCCTCGTTCACAACTCGCTCGATGGTCGCCGCATCCGCACTTAACAAGCCGACTCCGGGGAGGCGCTGCAGCAATTCGATCCAACTTTCATCCTGACGAAACGCGCGAGCGAAGAGAGGTATGGATTCTTCGACTTGGCCGAGATCCAACATGGTCACCGCCTGCCAGTAGATGAGTTCCCCGTTGGTTGCCTCATCGGGAAGGAAGTCAGCGGCGAGCGCGTAGGAAGCGAGCGCGGAATCGATCTGCCCGGTGGTGACATAGTTATCTCCGTCTGTAGCCGCGCGGTACGCGCGCGCCACCGTGAGGAGACGGCTTAGCTCGCCCAGCGGATCGGGCGAATCCTCTACGCGGAGATCAAAGAGTTTGTGCCACGAGTCATCGGTGCGGTCGCCGCTGCCCACAACGAGCGCCGCGGACTGCATGCCCCTTATATCGCCGCCGGCCTGCTGTGCTGCCATCAGTGCCGCAAGCATTCTCTGCGCTAGGTCTCCCTCTGAGGATTCGAATGCCTCGGACATCGCGGGCCAGACTTGGCTGTTGCGCATGAGGTTGGCCTGTACAGAATAATTCTGGCCCACGTGGTGCCCGGCGGCGGGGATATTGAGCGAGCCGGTGTGCGACATGGCGTTTCCCGATGCGTCGATCATCGCGACTTGGCGAACCTGAGAATCCGCGTCGGCTCTCAAGAGAGCTGCTAGAGCTTCCGGAGCGGCGGAACCGGTGCTCATCAAGTAAAGGCCGCGTGGACCGTAGCTCGGGTTAACAAACGATTGCGTCGCCACTGCGCCGACGCCGGGCTGAGCCCAGGTCACGATGCTCCCGACGCTGAACCAGTGTGACTGGACCGCAGCTCCGATTTCACCGGTTGCAGGATCCGTCGCTACGATTGAAAAAGTACTCACCGGTCTGAGAGCTGCATACTCCTGTGCGCTCAACGGCAGAGCAATAATGAGGAGGGTCAGTAGTGATCGCATGTCGATTTCGCTCCAAAGTTTGTGTCGATGGCTGAGAATATCCGCCCCGCGGTTTAGCCGCAAGTTCAGGAGTTTCACAAAGGCAATGCGATGGGCTAACTTATACCGCTATGACAAAATACTTATCGATTGTTGCCTTGAGCCTCGCAGCAGTTCAAGGAACCGCTGTCGCTCAGACCCAATTGCCGATCATGGACGGCACGTGGGAAACGGACACGCCTGACGGGCGGCGAGAAATAATAATTCGACCCGACTCGTCGGTGAGTTACGGAGATGAAACCGTACGGTGGCGCCTGGAAGGGGATTCACTTCACCTTGCGTTTGGCGATGAATGGATCGTCTACGGCTACGTGCTAGATCAAAACAAACTGACTCTCACTGGTGGTGACCTGGAGGATCCCATTGAGTTGAGGAGAACCGGTCCGGCTACTCCGCTGCCGGAGGGGCAGGAGATCCCGGCGGCTCCGCCGGCCGACCAGCGTGCTGAAATCTAGTTTGATCCCGGCTCTCCCCGATCGAGTATGACGGCTACCTCGGATGGAGCGGGAGGATCAGAGAAGCCGGTCTTAGGGCGAGAACTCTCCGACTTTCTTGTCGAGCTCTCCATCACGATCGAGAAACATGCGATCTATCCACGGGGACATCCGCTTCTCCCGCTGGCGATAGACTCGCTGCTGTCGCGGCTGGATAGATTTCTCCAGGTAAAGTCGCAGATCTCTATAGGCGTGGCGAACGATCAACTCATCATTGAAGGTGTTGCGACGGATCCAGGGAACCAGCTCCTTGCTGAACTAGCCGGAAGGCTGCATCGGCATAACCTGGGCGCCATGACGTTCGAGAAAGGTATTACAGCGGATGAGATGAGTGAGTGTCTGTTACTTCTCGCCGAGGAAGCCGACAGAAGCGAGGTGCCGCTCGGACTGGGTCCCGAGGAAGTGCTTTCTTCATGGCCTCACATGCGCCTCTACTCCCTCAAGTTCGATCAGTTGGAGTTAGTCCTCAGCGGCACTGATTCTGAAAGTAAGGAAGTGACCGAAGTGCAGAGGCGGGCTGCGGCCCTATGGCTTGGCCTGGCCCGGGCAGCGATGGCGCGTGAGAAATCGGAAGATGTCAGAGCTGCACTCGAGGAAGAGGAGGACACCGATCCCGCTGTAGTAGCCGAGGCGATTAACGCCAATAGGGGAACTGTAGCCTACGATCAGGTGGTTGTGGGTTACCTGCTGCAAATAGCCTCCGAACTCCACGGGTCCCCCAAGGACGAATCTGTCATGCTTCGCAAGCGAATGTCCAAGCTTGTAGCTGGATTATCGGAGCAGACGTTGCAGCATCTGATGGAGATGGGCGGGAACGGCGGCCAAAGGAGCCAGTTCCTGCTGAATGCAGCGGAAGGGATGACGGCCGATGCGGTCATCGAGCTGGTCGAAGCTGCGGGTAAAGAGGAGACGAGGGGAATTTCCGCGTCTATGTTGCGAATGTTGCGAAAGCTCGCATACCATGCTGAGAACGATCTCGGTGAGCGAAGGACAGAATCGGATAAGAATCTCCGGGATCAGATAAAGGGGCTGGTGTCGAATTGGACGCTTACCGACCCCAACCCGGAAGGGTATTCATCTGCCATGAAAGAGATGGCGGAATCCAGGCGTTCGTTCGCCGTAGCGCCGGAACAGGTGTTCCAACCCGAATCGAAGCGAACCTTCCAGATGGCCCTCGAGTTGAATACCTGCGGCGCTGGGGTAGTGAGGGCACTTAAAACTCTATTGGATGAAGGCGACTTGCGTTGGGTGGTGGAGACTTTGGGCGAGACTGATGACTCGGTAGTTAAGGCGATGACCTGGGGTGAGATTAGGCACGCCGGGGTTCTAAGACGTATGCTGGAGGCCGATCCGCTCGACGTAGAGGTGGTTGATCTAGTGCTTCCCGAGCTGGGTATGGATGCCGCTGAGCCGATGATTTCAGTACTTGTAGAATCGGAATCGCGACAGACGCGTAGAGTCCTGTTCGACCGAGTCGTTAGGCTCGGATCTAGCGTAGGTCCTCTGGTGCTCAAGTATCTCGACGATAAACGCTGGTACGTGCAGCGCAACATGTTGACGATCATCAGTCAGCTGCCAAAAGTGCCCGAGGAGTTTGATGCCACACCGTTCATGCAGAATCAGGATCCGCGAGTGCGCCGCGAGGCCTTCCTACTCCTTTTCGACCATCCGGAGCTCCGCATCAAAGCCATCACCAAGGCGGTTGCGGATACCGACCTGACGATCGTGAACTTCGGCTTGACTGCGGCGCTGGGAGATTGTCCGGAAATAGCGGTCCCTCTGGTAATTTCGCGGGCTGTTGAATCGCAGGATCAGACGACGAGGTTGGCGGCGATAAAGGTTTTGGGTGTGGCAGGTAGCGCCAAGGCGATGAATGTGCTGCTAGCTATGGTGGCACATAAGAAAACCCTTTTTCGAACAAAGCGGCCCCCAAAGACTCCCGAGTATCTGGCCGCTCTGGAGGCGTTGGCTGCCTACTCTACGGATGCAAAGGTAAGAAAGGTATTCGTCGCCCTGTTAGGGTTAAAAGATTCCGACATTGCGGCGCTGGCAAGATCTGGCGCGGAGAGGTAGCGACACGCGAATGTCGACTCAGAGCGAATTCTTGAATGCGTTTGCGCAAGGGCTTTCGGCTCTAGCGTTGTATCCGGAAGGGCACGTTTCACGAATACGCACACTCGACCTCGTATTCGACAAAGCCAAGAGGCTGCTCGAGGAGGACACGGCACCTTGCTTCTCGTTTATCGGCGACGATGTCGTGTACGGCAATATTCCATTGAGAGAGATGCGAGGTTGGGAATGGAGTCATAAGCTCGCTGGCATCGGCGTTCAGCGATTGGAATTTGACCAGACCCTCACTCAGCCCGAACTCGATGGAGTGCTCGACGAGATCGGCGGGCGATTCGCTCACCGATCTGTATCCTCCGCGGAGGCTCGACAGACGCAGCGGCGGAGTATGCAGTACGGTGAGATAGGTATGAAAGGAGAAGAGTTGGACGTTGAGATCAGTTCTGCGACGCTTTCTTTCAATTTGAACGAAGAGTCGGAGGCGGTGAAGTGGATGCACGAGGAAATAGAAGTGGGTCAAAAGCTCCCGCTGATCGAAGCGGAAGCAGTTGTGCGTTCGCTTTCGGTCGCAATGCACGGTGATCAGCAGGTCATGGTGCCGCTTCTCAAGCTCAAAGAGTATGACGAATATACCGTAACGCATTGCCTCAACGTGTCTGTCCTTGCGATGGCGTTAACGGAGTGGATTGGTCTCGGGGACCGGGATGTGCGTGCCTTCGGGGTCGCAGGGCTGCTGCATGATCTCGGCAAGACAAAAATACCCAAGGAAATTCTGCACAAGTCCGGGAAGCTCCACGAAAACGAACGCGAGGTAATGAACCGACATCCCGCGGACGGGGCCCGCATAATACTCGAGTCGCATGACAATCTCGATCTGGCCGCGGTGGTGGCTTACGAGCACCATATCATGATCGATGGTGGAGGGTACCCCCAATTCAGCTATGCTCGTGACTGCCATCAGGGTTCCAAGCTTGTTCATGTGTGTGATGTCTACGATGCGCTGCGTACCAAAAGGCCCTACCGAGATGCTTGGGCGTCGGAGAAAGTCTTGAATTATCTCGAGGAGAGAGCTGGAACCGAGTTCGACAACGAAATCGCGAATAAATTCGTACGGATGATGAAAGTATGGGAGCCGCAGATTGCGCGGGTCAGCGCGGACGAAGCGGTACCTTCCGCCTAGGCCGTCTGCCCCAACTTTAACTGAACGTTTTCAGGGCCGATCTGGTAAGGACCGCACGCAGCGTCCTGAGCCAACGCATCTAGCTGCCCTACATATCCGCTAGCCTGCAGCGCGCGACGCGCATCCCGGAGTGCCAGTTCAGGGTCGTTGCAGCGGTCGCTCAGGTGTGCAAGCAAAACTCGTTTTAGGCCGGGCTGAACGATCTCATCGAGCAATCGGGCCGTTGCCCGATTCGAGAGATGTCCCGCCGAACCTGCTATGCGTTGTTGTACCGCAGGCGGGTATTCGCCACTCCGGAGCAGTTCCTCATCATGGTTGGATTCGATGACGAGGCATGCTGCATTCTTTAGAAGGAATCGAAGTGAGCTGGTAGGCCGGCCAAGATCGTACGCGAAACCAACGGACTGGCCCTGCTCCGGTCCCTCGACCAAGAAAGCCATTGGCTCAGCCGCATCGTGACTCGTAGGACATCCCGTGACAGAGAAGGGGCCCGCTCCAAGGGGTGAATGCGGTGAAACTGTTCGCGTTCTTATATCTCCGAGCCTGTCCCGCAACCGGTCAAGGGTGCCCTTGGAAGCTATCACTTCACACCGGAACCGGCGGGCCAGTGAATCGACGGCTCGGGAATGATCTCCGTGCTCATGTGTCACCGCTACCGCGACGACGTGCCCCAACTGGTGTCCGGAGTCACGGAGTCTCTTCTGTACGGTTCGTGGACCGAAGCCGGCGTCGACTAATATGGTCTGGCCTGCAGTCGTAATCGCGAAGCAGTTACCCTTGCTTCCGGAGCCCACGCTCGACAGGATCAAGCGTCTGTTGCCCTATGATAGATGTCGGTCAAAAAATCGCGCACTTGAGGCGTGAAGGTGACGTTCCGTCGAGGCATGACACGCTCTGCTGTTCTAAGGAATCCCTCGAGATTCATCAGTTCACTGCCACTCCAAGCGAACGGGCGTACATACTTGGGGGCAGTTCCTTCGGAAAGCACGTTTGCTCCGGCGCCCACTAGCGCGCCCGTTGGCATTAGCGTGCCTATAGCGGTCTTGGCATGATCTCCGAATATCGTGCCGAGGAACTGACGCCCAGTGTCCACCGGTCGCCCCGGCACATCTTGTTTCACTTCTCCGTATGTATTCTTCAGGTTAGAGGTTGTAGTGCCCGCTCCAAGGTTGACCCAGCGGCCGACAACTGAATGCCCTATGAACCCTTCGTGCCCTTTGTTAGCATACCCCAGGAAGACGGATGATGAGATTTCTCCACGCACGTGGCATCGGGGGCCGAAAGAAGAATTGCGAATTTCGCCCCCGAGTACTTCAGTGCCCGGACCGATATAGAGGGGTCCCTCGAGCCTAGTACCGGCCTTTACGTATGCGTGTTGCTCGATGACGATAACCCCGTTGCGCGAATCGAATGTCACGCCTGGTTCTATTACAGCGCCCATTGAGACGATATTCGCGGGTTCGCCTATTATGATGCTGCCATCGGGCAGCGAATCGCCACGCTCGTGTACGAAATCGATGACATCGGCGGCCAGAAGGTGCTCAAGCGCGGTTACGATATCGTACGAGCCACGAAGCGAGACGCCTTCGATCTCGAGTTCGGGCCAGTCGGTTGTCGATCCGTCCCATTGGCCGTCCGCAACCCACCAACCGACGGTGTCGCCGTCGTTCACCAGGCGAGCTGAACCAGCGGGAAAATCTGGTGCAGCACCTGAGGGCGCAAAGTCGGATCTACCCACTAAGGCGGGTGCCGCTACGGCTTCCTGGCGAAGTACCGGCGGAGTGGAGTCTTCGGCAAACAAATTGAGATGTTCCGGCGCGAACACACCACGAGTCCTGGAGTCGACGATGGCTTCCCAGCGCTCCCGAATCAGCCAGGCTCCTGCGCGTAACTCGCAAATTGGGCGGCTGTCTCCGTAGGGAAACCACGGGTCCACGTCCACCGGCTCGAGCAGGTATAGATCGGTCATGGCGTGGGTTCGCGAATTTCGAGAGGTAGCTTGTCGAGCATTTCTTTCAGGGTGGCGGCCCTTTCCCGCGTCGTGACAAGCGTGACACCATTGGCGCGCACGACTATCAGGTCGTCAACGCCGTACATAACTATCGGTCCCTGGTCGGACCAGCCAACACAATCTGACGCATCTATACCCAAAACATTTCCCACCGTCACGTTGCCCTGTTCATCCAAGGTGCGAATGCGACGAAGAGCCGCCCAATTTCCCACGTCATCCCAAGAGAAGCTGCCCCTGACAACGGCAACCCTAGAACTGCGCTCGTAATGCGAATGATCGACGGCGACCGGAGTGACAGATTTAAAGAACGCGCCGACCTCGCCATTATCCAGGAGGTGGAAATGGGGCGCGATTTCAGGCGCGTGCTCCAGTGCTTCGGCGAAGAATCTGGTCGCGGTCCAGCTGAAAAGGCCGCTGTTCCAGAGAGCGCCCTTGGATCTCAGCTCCTCCGCTAGTGTCCGTTCCGGTTTTTCTATGAATCGACGCACCGCTGCAACGCCCGCGGCAATCTCGTCTCCCAACTCTATGTACCCGTATCCAACCTCGGCTCGAGTCGGTTCGATACCTACCGTTACGAGAACATCGTGTTCTTCAGCAGCGTCCATAGCCATAGACGCAGTCTCTCGGAACTTTTTATCGTCGCCTACGACCCAGTCGGCGTGAAGGGAGATGATCGTTGCCTGCTCATCACGCTCTTGTGCAACGTGGGTTGCCCAGGCTAATGCCGGCGCTGTAGATGCGGCCTGTGGTTCCGCCAAGATGTTTCCCGACGGTAGATTAGGGAGAAGATCCCTGGTTGCGGCTGCTAGGTGCGCTCCAGTGACAATCAAAATTCGATCGGGATCGACCAAACCGGCGAGGCGCTGATTCGTAGCTTCGAGCAGTGGCGTGTCGCCGACGAGGGGTAAGAACTGCTTTGGTACCGAGCGAGTGGACAGCGGCCAGAAGCGGGTTCCGGATCCGCCCGCGAGAATCACAGCCCATCGGCTCATAAAGGCCTTATGAGCCGCACAGCGATGTCGTGGGGTTTCCGGCCGATAGACCGCCGGTGTAGAGCACTCGGCCTAGAGAAGACCGGCAATCGCCGGCTGGTGGAGCTTGAGTTCGTAGAGGAGGTCCCCAACGTTCGTGTTAGCATCGACGAAGATGGCAAGCAAAGTCTCCGGGGTAATTCCGAAAACTAACATCATCCCGTTTCCAAACTCGAACGACGCTCCGACAAACTCTCCCTGGCCGGAAACTTCTCCTACGGAGCCACTAGTTTGGATGATCGACGGGACCAGTGCCGCCAGTCCCTCCGTATCCAGTTGAACGCTCGACACAGCGTCGATTGTGAGGCCGTCGCGACCGAGCACGATGACTGCAAGTACTCCTTGGCGCTGGCTCAGTCCCCGAACAACGTCGCGTATTGTCGGCATGCGCGCCAAGGTAGGTATGACCCAGGGCGAAGTCAAGGAACTTCAACGGGTTGACCCGTTTCTAGACCCCAACTAAGCTTCTGCGAAATCCGATGAAGAGTCTACGTCCGAGTTTATCGTTGCTGCCGTTCGTCCCGGCCGCGCTAGCGAGTGCACTGACCGCGTGCGGAGATCCTTTTGCACTTCCGCCGGCGACGAGAGTCAATGTGGTCGACTCGGTCACGATTTTTGCGCTCACCGAAACCGACGTCGGACTGCCGAGCGCTTACGACGTCGTCGCCCAGAGCCGCGCCTTCGTTGAGCTGGGAGAGCCATTTGATTTTGCCTACGATATTGACGGTGATGGTGGGGCAGTGATTGCCCCGACGGGCGCCCTGGGCCTGGTGCGCTCGCCCGGCATCCAGGAGGTTGATAGTGTCTCGTTCGACGGCATCACGATTGCGCCGATCGGGGGCTACAACTTGGACAGCGCGCTGACGGTCCGAATCGGAACGGTGTTCATTGTTAGATCGAGGGCGTCGTCACTTGCATGTACCATTGGCTCTGTGGCCAGATACGGTAAATTTAGAGTTATCGATTTGGATCCTGACCTCCGCAGCATTAGGCTCGAAACACTGATAGATACAAACTGCGGTTATCGTGGCCTCGAACCGGGCATCCCAACGCAATAAAGAATGATTGATATCAAGTTGCTTAGAGAGTCACCCGAATCAGTACGGGAGGCGCTCGGCCGGAGGCGCGTCGAAGTGGATGCCACGCTCGATTTGATTCTGGAGCTGGATGAGCGGCGTCGAGGCATTCTCCAGACGGTCGAAAAACTCAAGGCGAAACGGAATACCGCGTCGAGCGAGGTCGCCGCGAGAAAGAAGGACGGCAAGGATGCGTCGCAGCTTCTGGGGAAACTCAAACAAAC
>JACZUR010000212.1 GCA_022573095.1 Gemmatimonadota bacterium
AGTCGCTGCCAACGATAGCCGACCATCGCAAGGTAGCCGACCGCAGAGGAGGCGATAATGCCCGCGCCTATCAGTACAAGGGGCCGGCGGAGAGCACTCCAAAGCCGTACAATCCTACCTTTGCGGCGCAAACTGCCACCCGCCCCGCCCCGCCCGAGGCCCGGACCCGGTCCCGGGGGCAACCAGCAGTGCGTTCGCGCGCACCACCTTGAACAGTCCCATGACAAGCCCCAGGAGCGCCCAGAGAGCATAACCATAGGCTTGCGACAGAAACGAGATCCCCACTGCGACGGCGAACAGTGCGCCCAGCAACGCTTCCGCCAGCGCCGACGCATCAGGGACACTTACAGGCACACGACGGCGCGCACGGTTTTGCCGAATCCGGTAGAGGCCCTTGGCAGCAACGCCGAAGAGTGCTAGGAAGCTCAACAATCCCGGGAGTCCCAACTCGGCCCCAACCTGAACCCACGCAGAGTGCGCCACGCTCCACTTCGTCCCCCTTCCCTGCCTTTGACGCTGCTGCACGACTGGATGCTGACCCTCGGCCGCCTTGAAGTTATCGATACCGACACCGGTCAGTGGATTAGCAGCCATGTAGCCAATGCCCCGCAACCAGATCTGCTTCCGACCGGTGAAACTGGTGACGTTGTAATCCTCGTCAAGCGAGACAAGAGATCTCATCTCCGACCAGTACGCCTGACCCGCGGCAATTCCTATCAGTCCAGCGACGCCGACGACCGTCGCAATGCGCCAGAACCGCTTGATCCCGCGAAAGAAAAACAGACTGAAGACAACGGCTGCGGCGAGGCTGACAAACCCGCCGCGCGACTCGGTGACCACGACGCCCGTGATACATATCGAGAGGGAAAGCAGGAGGGGGAGCTTATCCACCGCGGCGCGTGCACCTAGCAGAAGATGGATTGCGAGTGGGAGCGCAGAAACGAGAACCATCGCCACGTCGTTCGGATCATATCCACCGACAAAGTTCCGAGGGGACACCAGAACGTATGCACCAAGCGCTGCGCAGCCATACACGTATACCACGATCAGGCGACGAACGTCCTGGGTATTCCGGACCGCCGCCGCTAGCAGCAGGAACAGGAGACCGACCTTGTAGAGCTCGTCGAACAGGAACTGTACGGAGCCACCCAAGTACAGGCCAAACGGTGCCGTGAACGTTGCCCAGAAAATAAGGAAACCTGTAAGCCGCACGAGCGGGTGCCCTAGGCCGATGGATCGGATCCGGCTACGATCGAGGACATAGACCAGCAGGGCGAACCCGGCTACGATCAAGGTAGGTCTGATGCGCGTCAGCGGAGGATAAAACACGTGAACGCGCGCAACTGCCATCACAAGGTACCCCGCCGTGAACAGGAGCAGCCAATCCCATCCGCTGGCTGACGGGGTGGAAATACCGGCGACGCGCCCGCCGGAACGAACGGCCACACTACGGGCCATACCCGGCCTTTCTATTCTCGCCCGAGCCAAGTGGGTACCTTGCCCCCATTGTTCTCCCGGACCCGGTCGCGAGCAACCGCCCTAGAGGGCTATGGCTTTCATTCGAAGCCCAAGGCCGAAAGTCGGAAGAATTCGAGAAGATCACTTTGCTTCGCCTCCGCTGCAACTTCGAGACCGAGGCAGGCCTCGAACGCCGAACCGAGCGGTCTGTGTGTTGCATGCATGCAACACCGCGCAGGTACGCCCCAGATCATCGACCAACCCGTACAGGGGGGGTCACGGTCACATGGCCTGGCTCTTGCGCCCCCGAGTCACTGAGCTTGGATATCCTGGTAAGTTAAAAGAAAGCGCTTCGGAGCGCACCTGACCACCCTTAGTACGGTCAGGCGCACAAGTTCCGACGAGATTCTTGAGGGGTCACACTTCAATCCCCGAGCCTGTGGAGCGAACCTCACCACTCCGAGTCATGATCGCGGGGGCCGGCAAGATGGCGCGCCAACACGCTGGTGCGGTGGCTCGGTCATCAGTCCCGGCGCAGGTCGTGGCGGTCGTGGACCCCGAGTCCTCGGTGCGACAAGAGCTTGTGGCATTGTGTCATGGCGCGACGGGCTTCGCAGAACTCGAAGAGGCGCTAGCCAAGTGCGCGCCGAATGTTGTGCACGTTTGCACACCGCCTCACACCCACGCGTCGCTGGCCAAGACGTCGCTCAGAGCCGGATGTCACGTTTACGTAGAGAAGCCCTTCGCTCAAACACAACTGGATGCCGAAGAAGTCCTGGCTCTGGCTGATTCAAGCGACCTGAAGGTCTGTGCGGGGCACCAGCTGCTCTACGAGGCGCCGGCCCGGATCGCACTCAGATTGCTACCCGCCTTGGGCGCCCTTACCCACGTTGAGAGTTACTTTTCGTTCCGGACGGTGCGACAGAGCTCCGGCCGCATCTCAGTCCAGAGCGACGAGCAGCTACTCGATGTCCTGGCACACCCGGTGTACTCACTACTTCAAATCCTCGAAGCGGCCGAGTCTGCTGCCCGACTGGAACTGCGCGGTGTCGAGTGGGGGCCCGGTGGAACTGTTCATGCGCTGGTGCGCCGCGGAAGAGTCACCGGTAGCCTGGTTGTGACCCTCGAAGGCCGTCCGATCGAGAGCTACCTGCGGTTGGTGGGCAGCAACGGAACGGTCCACGCCGACTTCGTACGGGGTACGGTTCAGCGCCTGATCGGTCCCGGAACATCAGGAATCGACAAGCTGCTCAATCCGTTCCGGGTGTCCCGACAGCTGCTAACGGGAACCGTGGCCGCCCTGATCAAGCGCGCCGTGAACAGGCAGCGAAGTTACCCGGGCCTGGTCGAAATCATTGAGGCTTTCTACCGCGCAGTCCAAACCGCTGCACCATCTCCCACCTCTCGGGAGAACATTCTTGAAACCGTGACGGTCTGTGAAGCGATTGCGCGGAAGGTCCTTGCGTCATCTGCATATCCATCCGGGAAGGCCGGGGTCGCTGTACAAGGGGAGGAAACCATACTCATTACCGGTGGCACCGGGTTCCTGGGAAAACGAATCGTCGGCGTCCTTCGGGGGCGGGGCGAGCGAGTGCGGGTTCTGTCACGCCGACTGCCCGCAGCTTGGGAGCGGGTGGCTAGCGTTGAATACGTCCGCGGTGATTTAGCGCAGCCTCTGGATCCAGGGGTGATGCAAGGGGTTCGCGCCGTGATCCACGCTGCAGCGGAGACGGTCGGTGGCTGGGAGGAACACGAGAAAAACTCCATTCGGGCAACAGAGAACGTACTACGCGCGGCCGCGACTGCAGGCGTAACACAGGTTCTTCACGTCAGTAGCATCGCCGTGCTGTCCGGACAGATGGGAAGCTCGGGAATTAATGAGGAGGCTGACTTCGAGGCCAACCCGCGTCGCTGCGGCCCTTACGTATGGGGCAAGCTCGAGTCCGAGAAACTGGCGACCCGGCTCGCGGCGAAGCTCGGCCTCACGCTGAGGATAGTACGGCCGGGGGCACTCGTGGATTATCGCCGGTTTGATCCACCCGGTCGCCTCGGCAAACGGGTGGGTAACGTTTTCCTCGCCATCGGCGGTCGACGGGAAAAGCTCGCTGCGGTCGACGTCACCTTCTGCGCAGAGATCATAGCGTGGATTCTCGCACACTTCGACGATGCACCAAGCATACTCAATATTCTGGCCCCCGAGCTTCCCACAAAGCGACAGCTCGTCACGCGCCTCCGTGAATACAATCCTGGCCTTCGGGTCATCTGGCTACCGCGCGTGCTGGTCCGACCACTCTCGTGGCTGGCCATCGTACTACAGAAGTCGCTCCGACCGAGGCAAACAGCGACGAATGTGGCACGGATATTCCAGAAGCGAGATTACGACACTTCTAGAATTGCCGCGGTGACACGCCGATTGGAGGGTGAGAGCTCGTCATCGAGCGTCGCGCCACGCGACACATTCCACTTAGCGTGACGCCACCCTGCTGAACCTCAAAGCCCCAGTGGCACGACTTTCCACGCGCACCAGCACCGAACGCTCAGGACCGTGGACGAATCGGCGGCGCGAGTGCATCGGTGGAGTCGTCACCGGTTCCCATCAATGAGAGATACTTGCTGATCA
>JACZUR010000213.1 GCA_022573095.1 Gemmatimonadota bacterium
CGTCGCAGACCGAACCAGCGACCGCGTCCGACATAACGACTGATCCGCTGACTACGGATTCTGTTGCGGCGCTACTGGCGCAAGCTCTCCCGCCGATGCCGCGACATCCGAATCCCGCTGCAGGACAACTGGTCGTTGTGAGTGCCGGTCCAGACGATCTGTCCGGAAGAGCCGTTGGGCGCGCCGGTCGGTGCCTCATCCCTGCTATGGTGCAGGTCGTCGCAGAGAACATCGACGAGTCCGCGGGTCGAAGTTGGGCCGTTCTTCTCCTGTTGCAGATTCCCGAGGGCGAGTTGACGGTCGCATATCCGGTCGCGATCGTCGAGGAAGGATTTCCGGAGCCACCGGCATCGCAGATTGCCGTTCAACTCCTCACGGCGGGCGGACTGCAAGCGTTTCAAGGGGTGGAGGGCGTGACCGAGGTTTACGCCTTCGACGACGAGCTTAGCGGTCGCTTTGCGATCACGGTTCACGATCTCAA
Source organism: Gemmatimonadota bacterium (assembly GCA_022573095.1). GTDB lineage: Bacteria > Gemmatimonadota > Gemmatimonadetes > Gemmatimonadales > GWC2-71-9 > B16T1B5. Next base: position 482 of record JACZUR010000213.1, read on the forward strand.
CTCCGATCAGCTTGTCCAGGTGGCCGGATCATTCCAGGGATTACCGCTAACGGCGCTTTCCGCTGAGCAGTGCCTGCCGGCGGCGGCGCTGGGGGGGGCGTAGCGCAACAGATGGCGCAAGACACCTATTTCCGCAAAGGGTTCGGCCTTAAATCCGAAATCTCGGGTGCACTGACCGACGACTATCACAGCCAACTCGTTGATTCCATCCACTCGGCTGGCGGTGTCCTGACGGTGGGTGACCTCACTTTCAGGCTGGCTAAAGAATTCGGGTTCTGTTACGGGGTCGATCGGGCGGTGGAATACGCCTATGAAACGTGCAAGAAGTTCCCGGATAAGAAGATTTTTCTCGTAGGCGAGATTATTCACAACCCTCATGTGAATCAGAAGCTCGTCGACATGGGCATTGAGATCTTGACGCCTGACCAAGACGCCAAATTCGATTTCGCAGCTATTACCGACCAGGATGTTGTTGTTATTCCTGCCTTTGGAGTTACGGTGGATGACTTCGGGATGCTGCAATCGATTGGTTGTGTGCTAGTGGACACAACTTGCGGTTCGGTGCTCAATGTTTGGAAGAGGGTTCAGCAGTATTCTCGAGATGGCTACACGGCGGTAGTTCACGGCAAGTACCGGCACGAAGAGACTAAGGCCACCGCTAGTCAGGTAAGAAGGTATCAACACGGCCACTACCTGGTCGTTCGAGATATGGAAGAAGCTGAAACCGTCTGTCAGTTCATTGAAAGCGGAGCCGGCGCCGACGCCTTGAAGGCGGAGTTCTCCAAAGCTGCTTCCACAGACTTCGATCCTGAACGGCAACTGGTACGAGTTGGCATTGCAAATCAAACGACGATGTTGTCGGGCGAGTCACTCGCAATTGCGCACCGGTTCAAGGTGGCAATGGAACGACGGTACGGGGCCGAAGCACTTGCCGATCACTTTCGCACGTTCGACACGATTTGCTCGGCAACACAGGAAAGACAGGACGCCGTTCATGAATTAATCGAAGGACCTGTCGACGCCATGATCGTCATTGGCGGTTACAACTCCAGCAACACCAACCATCTGGCTGCGATCTGTGCGGTTAAGACGACCACATACCACATCCGGGATGCGGCGTGTATCGATACGGATACCGGTGCAATTAGCCACAAGCCGGTCGGCGCAACCGAGGAAGTGACGGAAGAAAAGTGGCTGAGTGGTAGTGTGCGCAACATCGGCATCACTGCGGGCGCGTCCACACCCAACAACAAGATCGGAGCGACGGTAGAAAAAATTCTGATGATGAAGGGTCTTACCGTTCCTACCTAATGCCAGTTTCTAGAAGGTGGAGCTGACGCCCGCAGTTTTTTCAAAAACGAATGAGGTGACTTGAACGAAGGAAGCGATGCCGGCGCCTTTGATCTATTGACTCTAAGCGGCCGTATCTTTTGAGCAACAATATTTAGCGTACCGTCATCCTTCACCAGCTTTCCCCTCACCCATAAAAAAGGCTCACCTCTTATCGCAATTCTATGCCGTTCGTAGACTGCCGGCGGTACGATTACATTGGTCATGCCGTCCTCGTCTTCCAGCAAAACGAACATCACACCTCTGGCAGTCTCCGGGCGTTGACGGGCAACTACGAGGCCAACCACATCAATGGTGGAATTGTGTTCCAAACTCTCTAGTTTACCACTCTTTACTATACTGGAAGGCATCAGATCGCGAACCAAAATCAGCGGGTGTCCACTTGCCGCAAAACCAACCATCTGGTACTCAGCCAATAACCGCTCATCGAGTTCTACACAACCAAACCGAACGTTAGCGTGTGGATTGTCGAGAGGTAACTCGAGTTGTCTGCGAACTCTCGCGTTTCCTACACCGGCGTTCTTAGGAGGAAGCAGCAGCCCAACCTGCCAAATCAACTCGCGTCTGTTCAAGCCGAACCCATCGCACCCTCCAACCCAAATGAGATGTTCAATAGAATTGCGTCCCAGTTTTGGCGGAGCTCTACGCACAAAATCACACACGCTTCGGTAACGGCCGTTGCGTTCCCGCTCAGCAACAACCTGGCCGGAAATGTCCCAACTCCAATCGCGAACGAAACCAAGGCCGACCCGTAGCGAATCTTCTTCGACCGTGCAGTAAACGCCGCTGCGATTGATGTCAGGTAGTAAGACTTGCACGTCGTGCCGCGCAGCATCACGGCACAGGGCGTCCAAAGAGTAGAATCCCATCGGTTGGTTGTTGAACAGAGCTGTGTAGTACTCCACGGGATAGTAGTACCTGAGCCATGCTGATTGGTAAGCAAGCAATCCAAACGCAGCGGCGTGCGATTTGGGAAAACCAAACTCCGAGAAGGCGACTACCTGTTGAAAGACTCGTTTCGCAATATTGTCAGGGACGCCACGCGCCATTGCACCGTCGCGAAACTCTTCCCAGAACGATTCCATGAGTTCCCGCGACCGCCTTCTGCTCATAGCCCGCCTGAGCGCTTCACCCTGGCCTGCGGTGAATCCGGCCAGCGCCTGGCACACCTGTAATACCTGGTCCTGGTAGAGAACTACTCCCAATGTTTCCGAAAGGGCTTCCTTTAGCAGAGGATGGTCGACCGGTGCTTCGTACGCCAACCCTTGTGCGAGCGCGGTGCGTCGTTCTTCTCTCCTGCGTACATAAGGGTTAACCGCTCCGCCAACGATTGGACCGGGCCTAACGATTGCTACTTCGACCGCTAGGTCTTCTAGATTTCGCGGTCTCGTACGGCGTATCATCTGTATTTGCGCTCGACTCTCGATCTGAAATACTCCTACGGTATCGCCGGCACAAATTGTATCGTAAACCTGCTGATCCTCAAAATTGATGCGGCTCAAGTTAGGTGAGACGCCCTCGCGCTCGGCGATAAGTTCGACACACTCCTCAACTAATGACAGCATGCCCAGCGCAAGAAAATCAATTTTTATGAAACGAGCGTCGTCACAAGAATCTTTGTCCCACTGGCAGACGACTCTATCGGGCATCGCAGATTGCTCGAGCGGAGTCAACTCGATGAGAGGCCGGCTCGAGATGATCATCCCACCAACATGCTGTGATATATGACGCGGCAGTCCGGCGATCTGCTCGGCGAGGTTACACAAGTGACGCCACAGCGGTGCATCCGCCTTGTGTGCCAGAGCGGGTATCTTCTTTAACTCCTCACGCAATCCGCCTGCGCGCAGACTACCGGAAGAGCGGTGTTCGGATAACCGTGCCAACTGTTCTAACTCGCCCGCAGGAAGATCCAGTGCTTTACCTATCTCGCGTACGGCGGACCGGAGATGGTAGGTGGGGTAAGAACAGACCAGCCCCACATGTTCGTCTCCGTAGTGTTTGTAGACACGCCGCATGAGTTCTTCCCGGATCTCTCTTGGAAAGTCGAGGTCGATATCGGGTACCGATGCAAGCGATTCGTTGAGAAACCGGCCCAGGAACAGATCGTTGGCTATAGGGTCGATGTGTGAGAGTCCGAGGAAATAACAGATAATTGATGAAACTGAAGAACCTCTGCCGCGTCCCGGCAACAGACCACTATTCGCTCTCCGGGTCCCGACCCGTATATCTCCGGCAA
>JACZUR010000214.1 GCA_022573095.1 Gemmatimonadota bacterium
GCACGAGGCTCTCAGAGCCGTGGAGAGCCTAGAACTCTCGGCTTCGTTCCTGACGGGGACCTCGATTGGTTTCGCTTGAAAATCTTGCATCCCAGAAAACAGCCGGGCGTCCCGTCACAGAGGGATTGGCGTCGAGCTACGCGTCGCCTTTCGGACGTTGACGTTACCGTTTCGCGAAGGGACGGACAACCAAGTCGTCAAAGCGCGTTGCGGCATCAGCCTTCGTCCAGAGGCCGACCTTGCCCGCGTCCTTGAAGGTGTCGTCTTTCGTTTCGAGCAGCTTCTTGCCGTCGAGATAGCAGGTGATTTGGTTGTCTATCATCGTGACGCGGACTGAGTACCACTTGCCCGGCTCGGTCTCAACTCTGGTGGTGCTGAGTTGCTTTCGCCGACCGTTCACGACTTTGTAGACGCGGTAATTACCTTCGAGGGGATTGAATCGGCAGACATAATAGTTGTTCTCGTCCTTGCAGCGCCAGATAGGACCGCCACCTTGGTCTTCCTCGCCCGTGACTGCCTTAACTTCGACCGTCAGGTCGAGGTCTCTGAAGGAACTGTTGTCCGCGATTGCGAGATTGAAAGTGCTCCCGTGGGCTTCTGTCTTCGTGAGGGCCAGCACATTCGGTTTACTGGGAGCGGTCGAATCCGCGACGACCATCCAAGTCGCCGTAGCGGTCGGTTGACCTGTCTCACGGATACTCCAACCCTCAGGTAACGTACCGGCTTTGCTGCCGTCGAAGTTGAATGTGCTACTCGGCGCAGTGCTGCGAGCCGTTGCGATACGTGTCCTTGCTGATGCACACCCGCTGGCAACCAGAGTGACCAGTAGGACCGAACGTAATGCGCTTGGATTCATCAATCCATCTCCCTTTCGTTTCACTTGCGATTTCGCTCTGTTTCGATGGACCGTCGATTGAGTCTAGCGTGGTTTTGCGTAGCCGTCGCCATGAGACCTTCAACGGGCTTGGCGGTCGGAGCAAACAAGATCCTCAGGAGGAGGGAGCCCGGTAACGGCAAGATTTGGGTCCTACTTTCGCCTGTCCGGGGGGTATTCCCCATCTGAAATCAGCTAGCTTTTCGTGCCTGATGCCTGCTCGCTTGCGGTCGTAAATCCTGCCGAGATAATAGAATCTTTCGGCGATTGAGAAAAGCTGGCAACCGACAACGGTGGTACCGTTCGAGTTCTGACGCGAGCGTCACGGCGGAGGTATCGATGTGGCGGCAGCTTCAGATGTCGGGTGGGTTGTCTACATGCTTCGATGTGCTGATGGCTCGTTGTATACCGGCATCACTACTGATGTGAGCCGTCGATGTGACCAGCACAATGCCGGAACCGCCTCTCGCTACACTCGCGGTCGTCTTCCGATCCGTCTCGTGTACGAGGAGGATGTTACGAGTCGAAGTCTGGCATTGAAGCGCGAAGCAGTCATGAAGGCGCTATCTCGGATGGAAAAGGAATCGCTGATCCGGGTAGCGAGATAACGGCATACGTGCGGGGCACGATCCGAACGCCAGCGTCGTCGGGCAACGCATGCTTTTCTTTGGCAGGTGAGAGATTACTCCCCCGTGGGTCAAGATTCGGGTCCTACTTTCGCCTGTCCGGGGGGTGTTCCCCATCTGAATTCAACTAGCTATGCCGATAACGGTGATTACGCATCGTTACTACTGTGTCAGAAAGGCCAGAACAGTCTTCGGAGATCGTCCACGCAACGCCACTGTCCCTGTAGGTCCACACAATATCCAACTGATACCGAATCGCATCGATCCCGGCACTCCTGAAAGTCCAGGTCCAGATGCCGTTGACTCGATCGCCATCGATATTTCCGACGAGTGCGGCGTTTTCCACGTATCCGGTTGGCGTTAGGCTAAACGTACGATTCGTCACGTCGAACGTCGTGCCAAATAGCTCTAATTGATCGTTCTCGGGATCATACAGTACACCAGCTTCTGGAAGACCCGCATTCGTGAACACGACCGTTTCGTTGAAATCATATGGGTAGTTGTCTACCACGCCTTGTACGGTGTTCTGGCTCATGTACTGGCAGGTCACTTTACCGCTATAGATTCCTGCTGATATGCCGGTGGACGGATCCGAAACAGGCTGTGCGGCGACACTGTCCGTGACGACAGCCGTTCCGCAGCCAGGCTGGAAAGAAAAGCTGGAAAGAAGGAGTACACCTGGTGCTGCTCTGACGAACCCTCGCATATCCATTCTCCTCACTCCTACAAGCCCAGATTCCCCATTTGCCGCCTCCAAGGTCGTCATTCTAGCGGATCTTTGCTCCCGATCCAAGTTCGTGCGGAGAATCTGACCAGAATTCCTGCCAAGAAAGAGCTACCAACAGTGAGCTCCGGCGGACGCGAGACTGCTCAACAGTTGGGTACTTTTAGATCTTGGATCTGACGAGGATCTGACAAGGTTTTGGACTTGTCCCTCACGTTTATTCCGTACTCGTTGTTAACAAAGGACTTACGAATTCTCTGGACATCTTACCGAGTCACGTCGATCCTACCAGTTTTGAGGTCTGCTGGAGGGTGAAATGGGCTTAGTCCGCATCGTAGTGACTGTGTTCGGCGCGTTCGTCCGCGATCGTTCGGAACTCGTGATCGAGAACCTCGCGCTGCGGCAGCAGCTTGCAGTTCTGCAGCACAAGTCAAAACGTCCTCGGTTGCGAAAGTGTGATCGGGTTTTCTGGGCGTTGCTGTCCCGGATCTGGCCGAATTGGCGATCCGCGCTCCTCCTCGTCCGGCCTGACACCGTTGTTCGATGGCATCGCCAGGGGTTCAAGCTGTTCTGGCGGTGGAAGTCCCGATTCAAGGTAGGCCGCCCGAGAATCGACGCTGAGATCCGCGCTCTAATTCGCCGCATGTCTCGCGAGAATCCGTCATGGGGCGTGCCGCGCATTCAGTCAGAGCTCGTGCTGTTGGGACACACGGTGTCGGAAGCAACCGTACGGAAGTATCGGATTCGGAAGCGAAATCCGCCCTCGCAAACCTGGCGAACATTCCTGGATAATCATCTGACCGACATCGTCGCGATCGACTTCTTCACCGTCCCAACGGCCACGTTTCGCGTACTCTTCGCCTTTGTGGTGATGCGTCACGACCGCCGGCAAGTCGTCCATTTCAACGATGATACGGCGCCGTGGTTTCTAATTCGTGATCGCGATGCAATCTATGGCAGCGCCTTCCAACAGCGCATCAAGAACATGGGTATCGAAGAGGTCGTCTGTGCGCCGCAATCTCCCTGGCAGAATCCGTATTGCGAACGTCTCGTTGGCTCGATTCGCCGAGAGTGTTTGGATCACATCATCGTGCTCAACGAGCGACACCTGATGCGCATCCTTCGCTCGTACTTTGTGTACTACCATGAATCGAGGACTCACTTGTCGTTGAATCGCAACTCGCCGGTTGAACGCGAGGTCGAACCACCCGAGCGCGGCCGAGTTGTTGCGATTCCGCAAGTCGGCGGGCTTCATCACCGATACTGCCGCGCAGCCTGAGCACATACGCATGTAAGTCGACCGAAGCGTACGGCGGCGGGAGTACGCGCATGCACGTCAAATCGCACGGATTGGTCATTCGAGCGCGCCCTTGGATTGAACCAGTAGTGGTCTCGGCTCGCGACCGCTGTGAGCCAACGTCACCGAAAGCATGCTGCGGCCCCGGATTGAGTTTTCACTAGGGACATGACCTTGGCCTGACATGGCGCAACCGAAATCAACCAGCCTGATGCTCCAAGTTTGACACCCTGTCAGCCGCACGGGTACGATCCAGGCTGCGTCGTTTGCCTCGGCGTTGCAGGAACGTCGCAGGTGGGATTCAAGGGTCGGGTGCGCACCCGGGCAAGGCAAATCGCTTTGAACGAGCAAAGCAAACATCCGCTCCGAGGGCTCTTGGTCGCGCAGTTCTTCGGCGCGTTCAACGATAACGCGTGGAAGCTGTTCGTTGCGCTGCTGGCGATCCATGCGATCACGACCGTGGTGGGCGAATCAGGCCCCGCCTTTGAGGCTGCCACTCAACGACAAACGATGATCGCGTTCGGGGTATTCACCCTGCCG
>JACZUR010000215.1 GCA_022573095.1 Gemmatimonadota bacterium
AGATCGGGACCCTGGTTGCGCTCGGTGCAACCCTCGCGGGGGCGCGGTTGGTGATTGCCCTAGCTTGGGGGGCTCTGCTCGGAGCAGTGCTACAGCTGGTAATGCAGCTGCCATCGACACTGCGATTGGCCGGTGGTGTAAAGTGGTCGCTGAATATCAAGACTGGGGGAGTCGAAACTGTTTTCAGGACTTGGATACCCGTAGTTGTCGGTGCCGGAGTTGCGCAGCTCTCGAGCATCATCGACACACAACTTGGATCGCTGCTCAGCGCCAGCGCGGTGGCAATGCTTGGATACGCACAACTACTCGCCCTTTTACCGATTTCCCTGTTCGGAGTAAGCGTCGCAGCGAGCTCCCTTCCGGAACTCAGCCGTAGCGCGGCTAGCGCCGATATCGAAGCTCTAGGCAGAAGAGTAGGAGGTGGGTTGAGGCGGATAACCTACTTCGTTATCCCCACCGCTTTCATGTTCGCATCGGTAGGTTGGCTCGTCGTGGCGTTACTTTTCCAAACCGGCCGCTTCGGCAGCAGCGACACAGAATTGGTCGCGGGCATTCTAGCCGCATACGCCATAGGAATTCCGGGGCACACTCTGGTCAAACTCATCGCCTCCGGACACTACGCGCTCGGAGACACAAAGACACCGGTCAAGATAGCAACAGTCACACTTATACTGTCCGCAGCGCTCGCGATCGTGCTGATGAGGTATCTTGGCGTAGCCGGTATCGCGCTTGGCTCCTCTCTTGTAATCTATCTAAACGTGAGTTGGAACCTCGCAAAACTGAAAGCAAAGCTTGGCACCATGTATGACGCACCCAGATTCGGGGATCTATTCATCACTCTTACCGGCGCCCTCTTCGCTTCCGCTGTCTCGTACATCTCAGCCGAAGTCCTAAGCGGGATTACGATCTTGGTAACCGCCCCCGTATCGCTGACGGTCTTCGGAGTTAGCTACATTGCTGTAACTGTTCTTCTGGGACATCCCGATGCTCGACAAGTCCTAAAGGGAATCACCAGACGTGAGTAGCACTGTGTCGACACCACGCCCCTCGCAGAAACTTTCCCGCAAGGTCGACGCCCTTCCCAACAAACCCGGAGTCTATCTCTGGAAAGATGAGGAGGGACAGGTTTTGTATGTTGGAAAGGCTAACAAACTTCGCCAGCGGGTCAGACACTATTTCTCTCCCAGCGCAGATCATAGTGCTAAGCAGTATGCCCTGCTCGAACTGATTCGTGACATCGATTCTATAGTACTGGGATCGGAGGCCGAGGCCCTGATCCTCGAGAACAACCTGATCAAGGAACACAAACCGCGATTCAACATCGTACTGCGCGACGACAAGAGTTATCCTTCGATCGCAGTTACCCTCGCCGAGCCTTTCCCGAGAGTCCTCGTGGTACGGCAGTTGGATATCAAGGGCGCGCGTTACTTCGGTCCTTACACGGACGTCACCGTGCTGCGCCGCACTCTGAGGCTAGTGCGCAAGATATTTACAGTCAGGTCATGTCACTACGCTCTACTCGACGACAAACCTGAGCGTGCGTGTCTCGATTATCACATCAAGAGGTGTCTCGCGCCCTGCGTCGGCCTTCAGGGGCAAGCAGATTACCGCTCGATGATTGACGATGTCATAGCCTTCTTGGAAGGGAAGACGGTGCAAGTGCGGACTAAGCTGCGTCAGCGTATGGAAGAAGCCTCCGCTAAACTCGAGTACGAGCGCGCAGCTGAGGTGAGAAACTCCATTAAGTGGCTCGAGCAGGTGGAGCGACCTCAATCCGTGCAAGTTATCGGAAAAGGAGATGCGGACGCTATCGGATACGCCAGAGACGGAGATGATGCGGTGGGCGTCCTGCTGAGAGTTCGCAAGGGAAGGCTGATCGCCAGAGAGCAGAGATTCCTCGCGAACATCCACGAAGAGGCTGACTCTGATATTCTTGGAGCCTTCTTAGTACAACACTACGCGGGTATCGAAGATCGCGCACGCAATCTTCTGCTGCCGTTTGAGCTTGCAAACAGCAAGGAGCTAAACGGGATAATCGAGGGAGCTCGTATTCTGATCCCGCAGCGAGGGCTCAATAGGAACCTGGTCGAACTCGCCGATCAGAATGCGCGCCACCTGATGGAAAGTTTTCGCATCGAATCCTTTGAGGCCGACGAGCGAGCAGACGATCCGGTCTACGCGCTCGGGCGCGACTTAGGTCTCTCCGTGGTCCCCCGAAGTATTGCGTGCATCGACATTTCAACTAACCAGGGCCGCGATACTGTAGGTTCACTGGTATGGTTCGAGGCCGGTCGATCTAAGAAGTCCGAATATCGCCGGATGAAGATAAAGGGAGAGGGACAGCAGGACGATTGCGCTGCCATTGCCGAGGTCGTGCAGCGGTACGTGGGAAGAAGAGTGCGGGAAGAGCGGCCCCTACCGAATTTGCTCCTGGTCGATGGCGGAAAAGGCCAGTTGAGTGCCGCCTGGAAAACAATGCAGGCGCTGGATGTGAACTTTGATTTGGCGAGCATTGCAAAGAAAGAAGAAGAAATATTCTTGCCGGGGCGTAGCGAGAGCGTGCGATTGTCTCGCCGCGCGCCCTCGCTGAGATTGGTTCAACGCATTCGCGACGAAGCCCATCGGTTCGCGGTAGAGTACAGTCGCAAGCGCCGGAGTAAACGGACATTCGACTCTGCCTTGCTGCAGGTGCCGGGGATAGGATTGGCGCGGCGCCGCGTCTTACTCGAACGTTTCGGGAGCCTTGCGGCGATCCGCATTGCAAGCGTGGAAGAAATCGCGGAAATTCCCGGTATTTCTGAACACCTGGCTCGTCGTGTACTTGAAAAGATCGTGGAATCCGAATGAAGTGGAATCTGGACTGCTCAGAATGCGATTTCACCTCTTTGCCTAGGGGACTGGACACAGTCTGCCCCGAGTGCGGTTCCGCGCTGTTGGTGTGCTATGCAAACACACCCGCGGTGGAACTGAAAGGTGCGCGTTCAGACTGCTCGATGTGGCGTTACCCGGAATGGCTACCGCTCGAGGATGGAGAGGTTCCAATTTCGCTCGGGGAAGGGGGGACACCGCTGTTGCACCTCGAAACTCTCAGCGGTGAGAACGAATCGCTACGAGTCTACGTGAAAGACGAATCGCAGAATCCGACAGGCTCGTTCAAAGCTCGAGGACTGTCGGCCGCTGTGACTCGCGCAGCTCATTCTGGTGCGGAGGCATTCGTGGTTCCGACCGCGGGCAACGCCGGTATCGCGCTAAGCGCGTATGGTGCCCGTGCCGGAATCCCGGTGACGGTCTTCGCACCTGAGACCACCCCAGCCGCTATCTTGGCGCAGATAAGGTATTTCGGAGCCGATTTGAAGCTCGTCAACGGTCATATTTTTAGGCAGGAAGTTAATATCAAAGAGTGTACAGAGTTCCCATGCTCTGTCTCGAATAATTCGCCCCTCTTGCTTTAAGCGATGGTACAGCGGTGTGCCGGGAAAAGGGGTCATAAAAGTGATCTGCACCTCATACAGCCCCGAATCTCTGACAAAATTGTACACCTCTTCAAAAACAGCCGGGGTATCGCCATCTAATCCAAGAATAAAACATCCATTGACTGTAATCCCGTAGGACTGAATCTTCGCGATCGCCGCTCTGTATTTTCCTTGCTTCCTCATTTTCCAGTTGGCGTTCAATTCAATTCCATCTAAACTGTCTCTCCGTGGACTTTCCAAGCCGATTAATACTTGCTTACAGCCGGAATCACGCATCAAACCCAAGAGTTCGTCGTCCTGAGCAACAGAGAGATCTGTTTCGGTAAACCAACGGAGGTTTTCCGTCGCCAACGCTCTCAGAAGTTTTTTATAATGTTTGCGATGGACAAAGCTATTGTCATCCGCAAATTCGATAAACGGTCTGTTCCAAATGCGCTTGATCGCGTGGATTTCTTCGATCACTTTTGGCACAGGTTTGAGTTTATACTTCGGGGTCAAAAGAATTGAACTTGCGCAGAACTCACATCGGTGTGGACAACCCCTGCTAGTTTGGACGGTGATGCGGTTGTATTTGTCTGGCTGAAGTA
>JACZUR010000026.1 GCA_022573095.1 Gemmatimonadota bacterium
TAGAGCTGGTGGCGCTGCCATAGCCCGGCTTACCCCAGCCCCAGCTCCGCCAGCCGCTCACGCATCTCATCCTCGGTGAGGTCGCCCAACTCAAGCGACTGGATCACGCCGTCGCGGTCGATGAAGAAGTGGTCGGGGAAACCGAACAGCCGGTACTGCTCGGCGACAGCGCCGTCGGAATCGAGGAGCATCGGTAGCTCCAGGTCCAGCTCCTCCCAGAAGTCCAGCGCAATGCCGGACGACTCCCGAAAATCGATCGCCAGGATCACCAGCCCCTGGTCCTGAAACTCGTCGGCCAGGCGCTGCATGGCCGGCAGCTCACGACGGCACGGGCCGCACCAGGTGGCCCAGAAGTTCACCCATACCACCTGGCCGCGGAAGTCGTCCAGGCGGTGCAAATTCCCATCGGGGTCGCGCAGGACGAACTGAGGCGCGGGCTCTCCCACCTCCGGCCTGCGGTCGTCGAGCGGGCCCACGGCATCGTCGCCCCCGAGGCGATTGAAGGCGAACAGTCCACCTACGATCGCTCCCAGCACCAGCAGGCCGCCGGCCGTGCGCAGCCACGGGTGCTGCAACAGACGGCGCCATCCAGGTGGGTGAGGCGCAGCCTCGTCCTCGGTGGGTGGAGACAGTTGCGGCGCCGGAATGGTGGTACTCATTCGTGTCCTCACTTTGATCCTACCATGCCCTCTCACTTGGAGGATGGGTGATCATCGTCACCCACAGCGGCAAGTTCTCCTGGCATGCTGAAGGCGAATGAGCGAGAATCACACGGTGGAGCTCCAGGTCTACATCGAGGCCGGCTGTGCGCAGTGCGAGCGCGCGGTGCAGCTCGCGGAGGAGGTCGATCACGACTACTCGGAGCTGGCAGTGCGCCTGATCGACATCGGCGAGGCAGCTCTTCGCCCGGACGACGTGTTCGCCGTGCCGACCTTCATGCTGAACGGTCGGGTGTTCTCGTTAGGAAACCCGCGGCAAAGCCAGCTGCGGGAAGAGATCGAGGCCCTGCTGCGAAAGCAGGATGGTGTACACTAGGGCCATGAGTCTCCTTACCCGATTCACTCGAGGCTCTTCGCCCAAGTCCGCGGCGTCAGCCGGACCTTACGTAGGCGAAATGGCCTGAGTGGTTTCTAGCGACGAGAGGCGCGCTGTTTTCCGTGGGCTGACTTTTCGCACAGGACGGGATCAGCGAGTGTGCGGCCGTGTGCCTGAGCGTGTCCAAGTTGCTGGCACGCGCGAAGTTGAAGCGGGTCGGAGTGTGCCACGCTCGTGTCCCTATCGTTGTGTAGATCGCTCTGAGGTGGACGAGCGAATGATGGTCGCGGTCCCCAGGTTCTCCTGGCGATCTCCCCGCGACTGAGCTCGTTCTCCCCGAGTCGTCCAGGTACGTCACCAAGGTCGGTGAAGGAAAGGAAGCTCCTCGGCTCATTACCAAACACCCCTCACCGCGAGGGGCCCTGACCGAGGAGCATTCCCATGGCGAACCATCGCCAAGACGCCGACGCCGCGCAAGACCGCATTCACATCGATCTCCAGCAGCTCTTTCGAGGTGCCGTTCGATTCACCCTGGAGTTGGTCCTGGAAGAGGAGGTGCGCGCGATGGTCGGCGCGCCTCGATACGCCCGCATGGGCCGGAAGGACGTGCGAAACGGCAGCTACATGCGCGGCCTCTTGACCTCGCTCGGGCACATCGACGTGCAGATGCCCCGGACTCGCAACAGCGGCTCCCCGACCCACGTCCTCGGTGCCTATCAGCGCCGAGCCGACGAGATCGACGGAGCCATCACCGAGGCCTACGTGAAGGGCGTTTCGACTCGCGGCATGGCCGACGTCACCGAGGCGCTCCTTGGAAACGGCGTCAGCAGCTCGACGGTCAGTCGCGTGACGAAGCGCCTCGAAGAGGCCGTGGAGGAGCTGCGGACGCGACCACTGGAGAAGAAATACCCCTACCTCGACCTGGACGCCACGTTCCTCGACGCGCGCTGGGCGAAGAAGGTCGAGAACGTCTCGGCCCTGGTCGCCTACGCGGTCAATGAGGACGGACATCGCGAGCTTCTCGCCGTGAGCATCGGCTACTCGGAGTCGGAGGACTCGTGGAGTGATCTCCTGCGGCAGCTCATCGATCGCAAGCTGTCCGGTGTTCTCTTGGTGATCTCGGACGATCACGCGGGCCTCAAGGCTGCGGTGAGGAAGCTCCTCCCCGAGGTCGCGCACCAGCGGTGCACGGTCCACTTCCTCAGGAACATCGGCTCGCGCATTCCTCAGCGACTCAAGAAGCGCGTCCTTCGCGAGGTCTCGGCGATCTTCAACGCCGAGAACCTTGAGCAGGCCAAGGAGCTCAAGAAGGAGCTAGTCGCTCGCTGGAGCAAGGAGCTTTCCGAAGCGGTGAAGTGCTTCGGGGACGGGTTCGCGGCGAGCACGCAGTTCTTCGCCTTTCCTGCCGAGCACCGCGTCCGACTGCGCTGGACGAACGGACTGGAGCGGCTCAACCTCGAGATCAAGCGGCGGACGAGGGCGGTCGGTGCGTTCCCGGATCGGGCGAGCGCTCTGCGCCTCGTGACGGCCGTCGCGCTTCGCACGACCAAGATCTGGGGATCGCGCCGGTACCTCGACATGCGCCTTCTCAAGTAGCTCAGCGCTCATTCGGGAGACGACACCGGCGACGGCCAGGTCGACGTGGAGACGCCATGTACGGCCGCGTGGGGTGAGCCTGGGGGCAGGCAGATCGAGGCGGCCGGAACCCTTTCGCTCAGGTGGAGGACGCCGAGGTCGTCGGCTGTCCCCAGGCTCTCCCCGCGCTCTTCACCGATCCACCCTGGAACGTTCCGATAAACGGTCACGTCTCCGGCCTCGGCAAGGTGAAACACCGCGAGTTCGCGATGGCCTCGGGCGAAATGACGGAAGATCAGTTCACGGCTTTCCTCGCCACCGCGTTCCGAAACCTCGCCGGCCACAGCGCCGACGGCGCCATCCATTTCATCTGCATGGACTGGCGGCATATCGGCGAGGTCATCGCCGCCGGCCGCGATGCCTATAGCGAACTGAAGAATCTCTGCGTTTGGGCGAAGACCAACGGCGGAATGGGCTCGCTATACCGCTCGCAACATGAACTCGTCTTCGTGTTCAAGGCCGGCAACGGTACGCACATCAATAATGTCGAGCTCGGCAAGCACGGCCGCCGCTACGCCAGTCCTACGGCCGCCTCGGCAGCCGCTACGGCCATAACGAAAAAGACTATTATTTGGCCCTCCGGACCGAGACGCTGAGCAAACGCGATGAACGCCAGGTTGGCGGCGTTCAACATGATCTCAATGCACATGAAAACCACGATCACGTTGCGCCGCAGAAGGACTCCGGCAGCCCCAAGGCTAAAGAGAATCGCCGAAACTGCGAGTGCCGGCTCCAACAGCATCAGACGGATCTCTTGGCAAGAACCACGGCCCCGACGACCGCCGCCAGCAACAGAACCGAAGTTACTTCAAACGGTACCAGATATCCTCTGAAAAGAGGCTCGGCGATCATGCCGACAGCGCCCTGAGTTTCGTTCATAACTTCGACCGTCCCTTCCGGCAGGCTGATCAACGAATGCGGCAAAACCTTAGCCACGGCGATCAACTCAACAATCAGCAGGATGCCCAGGAGACCAGCTATAACCTTGCCAGGTCTACCGGCCATGTCACTGGGACCGCTCGCACCAAGATTCAACAGCATGATTACAAATAAGAAGAGCACCATGATGGCGCCGGCGTATATGAGGATCTGCAGCGCCGCTATGAACTGGGCATCGAGAAGTACGTAGATCGCAGCAAGTGCGAAGAGCGTTTGAACCAGCCACAGGGCGCTGGCGACGGGGCTTCTCCGCGTGATACACATAAAGGCGGCGATGATCGCAACGCCCGCAAAGACCCAGAATACCAGCTGCGTCACTTCGCTACTCGCCCTTGGGATCGGCGGGGTCCCACAGAGTCGAGACCGGATGAGTCTGCGAACACAGCCGTTCTAGGTCGTACACAAATCTCTCGCGCTGATATTCCGCGTTCTCGTAGTCGACCCCTACGTGTATAGCCTCCTCAGGGCAAACCTCCTGGCAGTATCCACAGAAAACACATCGGAACTCGTCGATATCGTATATCAGCGGATATCTGTTCCCCTCCTCGTCTTCGCCAGCTACCAGCTTGATGCAATTCGCGGGACAAACCTGAGGACACAATCCGCACGCAACGCACTTCGCCCTCCCCTGCTCATCGGTGAGCATACGGTGCGTCCCGCGCCATCGGTCGGAGAGCTTCCAGTCGGCTGTCTCCTTTTGCTCTGGGTACTGCATCGTCACCTTCCGCTGGAACAGATGTGAAACAGTCAGCGCGAGTCCTTTCACTGTTGCGCGAACGTAACTAAGCTGTCCTTCGGGACGTTGCATTATTTTGACGCCGATCGCCATCAGGCAATCCTCCTCTTATTTCCAGGACGCGACCCACCAAACAGTCGGTCACGGTCGAGTACCCAGAACAAACCGTAGCTCAGCACTATGTTAGCTCCAAACAAAACGAGAGCATACCTGATCCCGAACGCGACTCCGAGCGCGTCCAGAGCCCAAACTGTTGTGGCAATCATCATGATGTAGCCGAGCGCCAGCGGCAGCAGAAACTTCCAGCCCAGGTGCATCAGCTGGTCGAACCGAAACCGCGGCAGCGTCCAGCGTATCTGTATGAAGAGGCTCAGAAAGAGCCATGTCTTCAGTCCGAAAACCACCATCGTCACAAGTGATTTGACGACGGAAGGGTCGCCCTCGTCCCATGTGGTAAATGGGATATCCCAGCCCCCGAAAAACAGTGCTGCCATGAGAGCCGAGGCAGTGATCATGTTGGAGTACTCGGCAATAAAAAACATCGAGAACTTCATTGAGCTATACTCGGTGTGATAACCGGCAACCAATTCGGACTCCGTTTCCGGCAAATCAAACGGGAGGCGGTTGGTTTCCGCAAAGGCAGAGACCATGAAAATAAAAAAGCCGATCAATAGCGGGAAGATGAACCACATCGAGTCCTGCTGCCGCCCTATGACTTCGGACAGAGTGACGTTGCCCACAAGAATTATTACCGCAATGAGGCTCATACCCATCGCAATCTCATAGCTGATCATCTGGGCGCCTGCCCTAAGCCCACCGAGAAATGCGTACTTGCTGTTTGACGACCAACCGGCAAGCACGATTCCATAGACGCCAATACTGGTGATAGCTAGCACGAAGAGAAATCCGACGGGAAGATCGGCCATCACCATCGGCACCACGCCAGCAGAGACGAACCGCCCCAGCACAGGCATCGCGAAGTCGAACCCGGGCCAGGGGCTTGCGAAGGGAATCACGGCGAAACCAAGCATTGCGGGAATGAAGGCCATCACCGGGGCTAGCAGAAAAAGGATACGGTCCGCTGCAGCCGGGTATGTCTCTTCTTTCATGAAATTCTTGACGCCATCAGCCACGGACTGGAGCAGACCAAACGGTCCGACCCTATTGGGACCCCGCCGATCCTGCACAAAGGCGCTCTGGCGCCGTTCCTGCCAGATAATCAACATCACGCCGACGTTGATCACGCTGAAGACGACAACGATCTTGACCACTGCTGCGAGCAGTAGTCCCTTGAATTCAGGAGTCACACCCGACTCCCGCCCCGGAAGCTTTGTTGGCAAACGCGCCCTGCGTACCCAACGTCTCGTAGGAAAGGCCCGCGAACGCGCTCTCAGATGCCGCCATCCGATCAAACACTTCGCCCGCGGTCGCCGGAGCGTCGGTTCCTCTGATCTCGCTGAGTAAGGCTCCCGTTATCCACCATGCGGGCCGTGCCATACCAGGAGCGGTCTTGGCCTGCATATAGCGCTGCACGCGTCCGTCACGGTTTACATACGTGCCGTCCTCTTCTGCGGCGTTCGACATGGGAAACACCACCGAAGAATTCCTGGCGGCGTCCGGCAAACTCGTTCCCAGGTAAATGAGGTTCTCACTTCCAGACAGCGCGTCATCTCCGAACTGGGAATACCCATCGTCTAGCACAAACACCAACGCCGCGTCTTTGACCGCCTCCAATGCCTTGTCATACTCCGCGCCGTGACCGAGTCGCGCGGCGCCTTCCACGTTGGGCGCACGTTCGGAGCGCAGAGCCAGATTGGGCACGCCGGGCAACGGCTGCTCCCCTTCGACAACTTCAACTGGGCACGCACTGAGCAGTTCAAAGTCCTTCAGCAACTGGTGCACGAGATAGAGCGACTCGCATGACGCTCTCGGAGATACCAGGGCCACAGCCTTTCCGGAAACGCCTTTGACGATTTCTGCACATCGCGCGATCGCCTGACTCCAATCCGTAGCAACCAAGCCATTGGCGCCCGCTACGAGAGGAGCCTCGATCCTATCGCCGCTATTCATCCAGCGGTACTCGAAACGCCCGTGGTCGCACATGAAGTAACGATTTACATCTTCGTTCGTGCGCGGTCTCAACCGCGCGATCGAGTTATCACGGGTCTCAATGGTGATGTTACAGCCTTGCGAACACCCGGTGCATATTCCCGGCGTGCGATCCAATTGCCATGCATACGCCTTGTGCAAAAAATCTTTGGATATCAGGGATCCGACGGGACACAAGTCAATGACGTTACCGGCCCACGGATGATCGAGAACTGCGTCCGGATGGATACCGATAAAGGCCCTATCTCCACGCTCACTCACGTTTAACACGGACTCTTCAGCGACGTGATCCATAAAGCGTATGCAGCGCGTGCAAAGAATGCACCGATTAGGGACGTACAGTACATCACCGCCAAAGTCCTCGACCGGGCTAAAACGCTTTGGGTAATCCGAATAGCGAGTTCGCGCCCTTCCCTCCTGGAACACGTAATCTTGAAGTTCGCACTCGCCCGCCTGGTCGCAAATAGGACAGTCGAGCGGGTGATTGATGAGCAAGAATTCCAAGACTGCCTGCCTGGCATCACTTGCAGCGCTGTCAAAAACGCTGACCACCTGGCCGTCAGTCGCGTCAGTTGCACAGGCGATTTGGAGCCCAGGCGCTCCCTCGACAGTCACCAAACACATGCGACACACGCCGGAAACCGGTAATCCAGGATGGTAACAGTAGTGAGGGATCAGTATTCCAGCTCGTTTTGCCGCTTCGAGTACCGTAGTCCCCCGGGGTACCGTTACGTCAACGCCTTCTATTTTTAGTGTGACTTGATCTTCAGCCATACACGTCAGCCGTGAACCAGAACAGGTTCGCGAGACCCATTGATATACGCCTCAAATTCATCTCTAAACTTCTTGATACCACTCACCACCGGTGCGGCGCAGGAATCACTCAGTACACAGATCGTCTTGCCAGTCATCTGATCAGCCAGATCGAGAAGGAGATCGAGGTCCTCCGTCTTTCCTTTCCCGGCTAGCATCCGCTCCAGTATTCGCGTCGTCCACGCCGTACCCTCGCGGCACTGCGTGCACTGTGCACATGACTCGTGCGCGTAGAATCGCGCGAGCAGCATGATCTGATAGACCATATCGGCACTGTCGTCGAAAACGATCACGCCGCCGGAGCCGAGCATCGTGCCCTGCTCAATACATCCCTCGTAGTCGAGAATGCAGTTCTCTGTTTCTTCTTTATTGAGAATTGGTACAGATGAACCGCCGGGGATACACGCCTTCAGCGTTCTGCCTTCCCGCATGCCGCCAGCGAGATCGTTGATTAACTCACCAAGTGAAAAACCCATCGTTACTTCGTAGTTACCGGGCTTGACGACGTGTCCACACACACTAAACAGCTTCGTGCCCACGCTCTTGGGATTGGAGAGGCACATGGAATTGTGCCACTCAGCGCCTTCGTTGATTATGTGCGGTACGACGGCCAACGTTTCGACGTTATTGATCGTCGTCGGCATACCAAATACGCCGAACGCTGCTGGGAACGGCGGTTTGATTCTCGGGTTGCCTCGCTTACCTTCGATGGAATTCATAAGAGCGGTCTCTTCGCCACAGATGTAAGCACCGGCGCCACGATGGATATACATGTCGAGCTTCTTACCGGAGCCCATTGCGTCGTCCCCAAGAACACCGTCGGAGTAGGCCTCCCTCAGGGCCTGTTCGACTATCGCAAGCTCCTCGGTGAACTCTCCTCTGATGTAGATGTACGTGACCTCGGCCTGTATTGCATGCTGTGCGATGGCGCAGCCTTCGATCATCGCATGTGGAGTCCAGCGCATTATCTCGCGGTCTTTGAACGTCCCTGGCTCCGATTCGTCCGCGTTGCAGCAGAGATAGTGGGGCTTGTTTTTTTCCTTGGGCATGAACGACCACTTCACGCCCGTCGGGAACCCGGCGCCTCCCCTTCCCCTCAGCCCTGACTCCTTCACGACGTCAATGACGGCGGCTGGATCCATGTCAAGCGTTTTCTTGAGCGCCTTGTAACCGCCTCTTTCGACCCAACCATCGTAACTTCGGGCGCTCTTGTCACCGAAGTAGCGGCTCAGAACAACCGTTTCTTTACTATGCGGCTCGTGCGGATATCCCATCAGTCCACCCCCTCAAGCCTTTCCGTCACGGTACTTGCCGACGATTTCAGGAACCTTCTTCGGTGTGACGTCCTCGATGAAGTCATCGTTGACGAGAATCGGTGTAGCAAACCCGCACGCGCCGAGGCACTCAACCTCGATCACCGTGAACTTACCGTCGGGCGAGGTCTCCCCCAGCGCCGCACAACCTGTCGCTTCTAGCAGGGCGCTCACTACATCCTCGGCGCCACAGAGATTGCACGGAGACGTAGTACACACCTGGACGAAGTTTTCGCCCACCGGATGCTGGTGGTACATAGTGTAGAACGTCACGACGCCCTTGACGTATGCGGAAGTGACGTCCAACACTTCGGCCGTCTCACTCATCGCCTCGTCTGGTATCCAGCCTTTGTTTTGCTGTACCATCCAGAGCGCCGGAAGCAGCGCAGCCTGTTTGGTAGGGTACTTCTTCAATACCTCATCGAGCTGTTTGCGTACTGCGCCCTCGAACACCGGTTGATACTCACCAGTTTCTTTCACGGCACCACCCAACCGGCAGGTAGTGTTCTCAACGGTCGACCTCTCCCATAACTATGTCGATACTTGCGTTGATCGCGATCATGTCCGACAGAAGGCGACCCTCGCACATCGCCGGTAGGGCCGCAAGATTGATGAACGACGGCGGCCTTACTCTCCATCTCACCGGTTTCGCCGTGCCGTCAGAGACAAAGTAGTAGCCAAGTTCTCCCTTGGGTCCCTCCAAAGAGAAATACGCCTCTCCGACGGGGGCTGGAATGCCCTCCATCACCTGTTTGAAATGGAAGATCATCGCCTCCATATCGCTCATCGCAGCACTCTTTGGGGGAAGGGTAATGCGCGGGTCGTCAACGTTAATAGGCCCATCGGGCAACCGGTCGAGCGCTTGCTCGAGGATCCGAGTCGACTGTCTCAGTTCTTCCAGACGTACCATGTAGCGATCGTACACGTCGCCCCGTTCGCCTAGGGGTATATCAAAGTCGTACGTTTCGTAGTCGAGATAGGGCCGGTCTTTTCGTACGTCGTACGCCACGCCGCTGGCGCGCAGTAACGGGCCGGACAAAGAGTAATCCAGCGCCTGTTCGGCGGTAAAAATACCCACGCCCTGGGTCCTCCCGCACCAGATTCCGTTATTCGAAAGAATCGAGTCGACTTCCTGGATGGTTTTCGGGAAAGTCTTGCAGAACTCCCTCAGCCCGTCCTCGAATCCGTCGGGGATGTCTGCCATGAGCCCGCCTATCCTCGTCAGGCTCGTCGTAAGACGAGCACCCGTCCACATCTCTTGGAGATCATAGATTCTCTCCCGTTGTTGAAAACACCACAGGAAAGGTGTGAAAGCACCCATGTCTATGGAGGTAGTTCCAAGCCACACCAGGTGAGAGATGATGCGGTTTGTCTCGCACGCGATAACTCTAAGGACCTTACACCGCTCGGTGATCTCGACACCCATTAGCTTCTCCGCTGCCATGGCCAAACACACGTTATTGGACATCGGCGCGAGATAGTCCATTCGGTCAGTGAGCGGTATGAGCTGGTTGTAGTACCGGTACTCTCCAAGTTTCTCGAAACCGGAGTGGAGGTATCCTACGTGCGGGATGACTCGTACCACAACTTCGCCGTCAAGCTCAACAACGAGACGCAGCACACCGTGCGTCGCCGGGTGCTGCGGTCCGATATTGATTAGCATGTGTTCACCGGCCAGAGCGGGACCGTCCGACGCCTGCGCGGCAGCGTCTGCATCGACACCGAGAGGGAGTGTGATCGGATTGCCCTGGGCATCCACTCCCGTGGTGGCAAGATCGACTTCGAGAGTGCGCTTCGCCATTACTCGACCACCTCCGGATCAGGGATATTGCCACGCTCTCCTCTGCGTAGCCGGTCGCGCATCTTCTCCGGCAAACCGTAGTTTTCACTGGCGATCGACAGTTCTTCTAACGAATAGTGCGCCTCCGGGTTCGCGTTCAGCGCCTGTCTCACCTGTTCGGAGCGGGAAAACCTGCCGCGGAGGGGGAATGACTTACGTAGCGGATGACCTTCGGCATAAGTCTCCCACATCAGGATCCGGCGCAGGTCAGGATGATCGGTAAAAATGATACCGAACATGTCGTACACCTCTCGCTCGAGCCAATCGGCCGCACTCCAGAGGGAGACAATCGAGGCTATTTCGAGACTCTCGCCCTTGGGCAGCCGTGCCTTGACCCTAAACGGGACCTGGCGATCGAGGGAAAACAACTCGTATACGACCTCGATGGGGAGCTCAGCGTCGCGGTATTCGACCGCGGTAATATCCACCAAGTAGTTGTAAACCTGCCCCGGCGTATCCTTGAGCCAGCTCAGAATCTCGGCGTTTCGCGCTGGGTCGATATATATGTAGGTGTCGCCGCAAGACACCTCCGCACTCACTAGGGCGTCGCCGAACTCGCTCCGGAGCGCTTCAACCGATGGGTTCAAGAAAGAGCTACTCTGAACGGGTCTGGTGGATTGAGTTTCCGAACGGCTCCGACAGTTCGTCGATCCGTTCCACGGGAAGCCTGAGGCCCCGATTGTCGAGCACTTTTTCCTCTCGCAGCTCGGCGTCTATGAGGGTCTCGCCTTTGATCTTTTTGTGCAACATCAGGATGCCGTAGATGAGAGCCTCGGGTCTTGGCGGGCAGCCCGGCACATACACGTCAACAGGAACGACCGTATCGATTCCCTGCACCATCGCATAGTTATCGAAGATTCCGCCGGTTGACGCGCACGCTCCCATCGAGATTACCCACTTGGGCTGCGGCATCTGATCATATATTCGCCTGATTACGGGAGCGAGTTTGAACGGCAGCCGGCCCGCGCAGATCAGCACGTCCGCTTGACGCGGCGAAAAGCTCATTCGCTCCATCCCAAATCTGGCTAGGTCGAAGCGACTCGCAGCCGTCGCCATAAACTCGATGGCGCAGCACGCCGTCCCGAACGGCATGGGCCAAAGACTATTCGCACGACTCCAATTGACCAGAAAGTCGAGTTTGGTCGTCAGCCAGTTCGGAGAAAGGGTGGAAACCGTCCCAGTCTGCCCAGTCTTATCGTCTTCTCGGCCTGCTAATTCCAATCGAGAGCTCCTCTCTTCCATGCATAGACGTAGCCAACCAGCAGGACCACTACGAAAATGAGCATCTCGATCAAGCCGAAGAGCCCGAGTTGCCGAAACGCCACCGCCCACGGGATCATGAATACGGTTTCGATGTCGAAGATGATGAACAACATCGCCACCAGATAGAACTTGACGCTGAAACGCTCCCTCGTATCGCCAAGCGGGGGCATCCCCGATTCATAAGGTGAGGCCTTGAGCTTAGTGGGTCTCTGCGGCGACACCAGGTGGGAAACTGCCAACATTCCGGCGGCGTTGACCGCCACGAACCCAATCAACAAGAGTAGCGGGATATACTCGGTTTTCATGCCCTCTGAGCGCTCGTGAAAAATTTCACTTGCTGGTTCAGCAAGTTACCCAGATGCTTGAGGAGGTGTCAAGCAACTTCAATTGGCGCAACGCGTAACGCCGTTTATCTTTAGCCCGAAATGCACCGTCCGGAGCGCTAACGAGCGGCTCGGGACCCGGTCCAGCGACCAGATAGAGGTAGGCTGATCAGACCGGGTCGAGCGGGCATTTACTCTAACAACATGAGCCGGGTTCTGGATGTCGATTAAGTCCGATAGATGGATCACGCGGATGGCTAAAGATCAAGGGATGATCGAACCTTTCGCTGAGAAGCAGATGCGCGAGAGCGCGATCAGTTACGGCGTTTCGTCCTACGGCTACGACATGCGGGTCGCGCACGAGTATCGAATCTTTACAAACACTTTGTCCGCCATAGTCGACCCGAAGAGCTTCGACGACAAGTCCTTCGTCGAGTACGAGGGAGATGTGTGCATCGTACCACCCAACTCATTCGTTCTAGCAAGGTCGGTGGAGTATTTTAGAATCCCGAGAAACGTCCTCACAATCTGTGTCGGGAAGAGTACCTACGCACGTTGCGGAATCATCACGAACGTCACACCGTTAGAACCAGAATGGGAAGGATGCGTTACGCTGGAAATTTCGAACACTACACCACTACCAGCTAAGATCTACTCGAACGAAGGAATTGCCCAGGTACTGTTCTTCGAGGCAGATGAAGACGATGTCTGCCAAGTGTCCTACGGAGATAAGGCCGGGAAGTACCAGGGACAGGTGGGAGTGACACTGCCTCGCTTGTAAGTAGAATATGGCTTTAGTACGCTGCGACAAACACAATATTCCCTACAACGAAGCCAATCCTCGTGGGTGTCCCGCGTGCGCCCAAGAGGCGAAGGGGTCCGACGCGTCCGTAATGCAAGAGTTGGCCCGGGTGTCGCGAACCATCCGGAAGCCAGACATCGACAAGCCCAGCGCTCCCGTTCCGCCGCCCCCAAAAGAGCCCACAACCCCCAAGGCCCCGCAACGAGACCAGACCCTGAGCGAGATGTTCGCCGGTGCAAACGTGCGGCGCACTCCCGCTCCGATGTCAGTACCGGTGGAACCGACTTGGAGCGCTGCGCGAGCGATAAAGGAGCAAATCGGCGCCAGCAAGGTTCTGGCTTGGGGAATACCAGCCGCGGTAGTCATGATCGGCTTCCTGTTTTTCAGTTCGGGACCCAATTTTGTTGTGGAGCCGCATCCCGCTGACTTCACCGGAACGCCGCGTCCGCTGCCTGTGGAGCCCGGCGTCCCGATCGAAGCGGTATTCTCGGCACTCGGTACGCAGCCACCACAGCCGAATCCGGATTCACCGCGTGTGGAACGCTACAGTTACGGTGAGGGACTCGCTGTCGACGCCTTCAATGGCGCTATTTACGCCCTCACCTACTCGCTACCCAACAGATCCTGGCGGGGCATACTCATAGGCGCAACCGAGCAGCGGATCCGGGGGGCGCTCACACTGCTCGGCACAATATCGGAATCGGGAACCAGAAATCGTCCGGCTCCGCGCACACGCGATGGATATCTCACTTACCCGTCGGTCGACGACCGGCCTGCAGTACAGTTACAGATACAGGTGCGACCACCCAACGGCTGCTTTGACGTGATCGTCGATATGAGTCCCAAGATCTTGGGCCTTCTCATCGACGGCGATGCGAGGTACGCTGTCGTCGCCCGAGGAAACGCTCCTCAAGAGTGGGTTAGCTCCCGCGTCCGCGTCATAAATCGAGCCATAGCCGGACCGTACGCTCCCGGCCGAGCCTGCTAGAGCGTAACCGCCAGCGTCCGCCTAATTTCCGGCATCTCCAACCATAAAAGTAGTCGTATGCAGCACCGCACCCCCAGCGTCGCGTACCTCGAACGTCCACTCCCCAGTCCACTCTTCAGGGATTGTTTTGGTGCTCCAAACTCGCCACGGAGAACCGCCCACGTTGATATTCACCAGCGACTCGTGGTCCTCGTGAATCCAGACGTGGTCGACGGTCGTACCTGCAGCTCCAGTAATTCTGGTCCAGGCGTACAGTGTACCGACATCAGCCGGAAACTCCGTACCCGCATCTACCGGCATCCGGTCCTCGACGCCGAGAGCTATTGATGCCTCGACCTCGACCCCTTCAGCACCTTCCTCCTGGGCAACCAGTACCCCACCCTGCAAAAAGGCTAATGCGAGTACCAACATCACGATTCTGTTTGTTTTCATCTTTGTTCTCCGCGTTACCATCCAACGTTCGAATCAACCGAACAACAGGTCACGCTGAAAGTCCGGTTAGAAAATTCCCGCCTCTCGCTGCAGCCACCGTACATAACTGATTATCTGGCGCACATCGTCCTGCGTTACCGTGGGCACCGGTGCCATATTGCCGAAGCTCCAGTGGTGTGCACGCACACCCACTTGCGCCGCTCGGTAGAATGAGGCATCCGCATGGTGATTCGTCTCATAGATCATATGTACCAGCGGCGGACCCTGTTGAGTGCCGGCCGCCTGCAATCCATGGCAGGTCGAACAATTGCCGTTGAAGAGCTCCTCGCCCGAGCTGTACTCCGCGGGGGTGGGCGCCGGAGTGGAGACTGCGAGCCGGGGAGGGAGGTTTTCTTCTTCACCTTTACCACACGCAACCAGAAATAAGAAGAGAACCGGCGTTAGTCGGCGCATCTAAAAGACTCGCACATAGGGAAACTAATCAGCCAACCGCAAAGACAGTCGTAGTGAACACCCGTATCATGATCATTAGGCATAAATCGCGCAAGCGATGGTCACCATCGCGCAGCAAGCTAACCATCCGCCTATCGACCATGGGACATTA
>JACZUR010000027.1 GCA_022573095.1 Gemmatimonadota bacterium
ATACGTCCGTCTGAAATCAGTTGCTCCAAGGCAATCCGACCGATTTCGCGCCGCACGGGATCAAAACAAGAGATGACAACGGTATCGGGCGTGTCATCGATAACGACATCTACTCCGGTTGCCGTCTCGAATGCCCTGATATTACGTCCCTCCCTCCCTATGATGCGTCCCTTCATCTCATCCGTGGGAAGAGCAACGGCGGATACCGATATTTCAGCGGCATGTGTTGGCGCGAGACGCTGGATGGCAAGTGAGACTATCTTCTTCGCCTCATGCTCGGCAGAGCGATCCGCCTCCTCCTTCATCTTCCTCACCGTCGCCGCAGCTTCCGCCCGCGCCTCCGCTTCCAGATCGCTAATCAGCTCTTTGCGCGCATCCGCGGCAGACAATCCAGACACCTTCTCGAGGCGGCGGCGCTTCTCGCTAATGATCCGCGCGAGCTCCTCGCGATAATTCTCGGCCTCAGCTTCCTTCTCGCTCAACGATCGCTCCTTCCCCTTAATTTCCTTCTCGCGGTCGTCGAGCGTGTTCATTTTCCTATCTATCGATCTGTCACGCTCATCCAGGCGGTGTTCCTGTCTCTCAAAATCTTCTCTCCGCTTCTGAGCTTCTTTGTCCCAGTTCTCCCTGGCGCTCAGCACATCTTCTTTCGCCTTTACCGCGCCTTCGGCCTTGACGGTCGTAGCTTCCCGCCGCGCCTCGCTTACAATCCGTTCCGCCTCGTCAGCAGCCGAGCGTCCCTGAGCCTCGATCAGCCTGCGTTCGGTTCGCCGTCCGATAAAGTAAAAAACCGCCCCGGCAATTACTACACCGCCGAGAACGGCAACCGGCACGACCCCAACCAGATCAGCTGGCATATTTATCTGTTCTCCAACGGACGACCGAGACCGACCAGAAGTCCGTTAATTATCGAACTCGTGGGTTACTTAGTGATTCCCGAAACTTTGCAATTTAAAGGTCCTGGGGTGCCGTGGCAATCGAACCCGGATCCCTCCCTCTCTTTAAGGGAGGAAGGAGCCGAGACAGACTGACCGTGAGAGCAGACAGGCGCTCCGCCATCTCTCCGCCCGATCGTTGCGCCTGAAAAAGCTCGTCTGTAATTGCGAGAGCCGCGAGAATCGCGGCTTTCGGCGCTGCCACAACCGAACCTCCCGAAGTGGCGTCGCGCAACGCGCGGTCGACATGTGCGGCTACCTGTCTTGTGTACTCTTCAGATCGGTCGGAACGCA
The DNA here is from genome assembly GCA_022573095.1 of Gemmatimonadota bacterium. Classification (GTDB taxonomy): domain Bacteria; phylum Gemmatimonadota; class Gemmatimonadetes; order Gemmatimonadales; family GWC2-71-9; genus B16T1B5. The sequence continues at coordinate 1,230 of JACZUR010000027.1, forward strand.
GGGAATACTCCTCCGTCCCGATCTTAACGCGCACGACGGTCTTCTTATTGCTCACTCGTTGGACTCGCTTTCGGCGACCTGTTCCTCCAGGAAACGCAGCCTGCTGACAAGTACGTTAGACTTCTCGCGCGCAGTCTTGACGCGGCCTCTCAGGTCACCGTTCTCACTCTCGAGATCGGCAATGCGATCCAACGTCTCCTCATCAGCCGTCGACTCCTCGCCGTTCAATCCCCGGTTCGCTTCAGCCTTCAACGCCCGTCTTCTCCAAGACGCTAGTTCTTCAGAGACCTTCTTCAGGACGGCCTCCAATTGGTCAAGCGCTTCCCACTCAGGCCTGGCGGAGTCTGACATCAAGCTTCTTTTCTAAAGTTTCCACTATTCGTTTCACGGCGTGATCCGCGTCCCTGTCACGCAAAGTCTTGCCGGGCGCCCTGAAGATCAGGTGCCACGCGACACTCCGGCCGCCAATCCCCTCAGTTCGATACTCGTCGAATATTACGACGGATTCTAAAAATGGGCCAGCGGCTTCCTGCATTACGGTTTCAGTTTCCGCAACATCAACACCATCGGGAATAACCAGCGCCAGGTCGCGCTCCACGGGCGGAGTATTCGGCAACGTCCGAAACTTGCGAACGGTCGACTCCCCCAGCGTCAGTTCCACCTCGAAGCCAAAGACCCTAGCCACCCACTCAGGACGGTCGCATACAACCTCCATCGCCCACCCCAGACGACCTCCATCCTCACCGGTCACCGCCCAACCGGATTCGTTCTCGCCGATATTTCCCACCCCGCAAACAGCCACCGTCTCCTCCAGCAGGAACTTTAAATCCCAGAGATCATAATCGTTATCCGCCGATGAGTTCGACCAATGGGTGGCTTTTCGCGCGCCGGTGACGACACCAGCTACATGAAATTGCTCGGCGGGCCGCACATCCTTTCCCACACGCCGAAAGACGGTCCCTATCTCAAACAGACGTACGTTCCGCTCCCGGACCGACCAGTTGTATTCGACCGACCTGGCCAAACCGGTCATCAGATCAGTTCGTAAGAACGCCTCGTCCGCCGACAGCGGATTGAGAATCGGCTGCGCATCCGGCCCAGGGGTTCGGCTGAAACTGACGCTTCGCACCTCATGGAGACCATTTGCAGTCAGCGCGGTTCTGACCCTCGCCTTTAGAATCTCTATCCCGTCGTTGGGTACCGTTCCGGGCCGAAACGGCCTCATCTCCGTCGGAAAGGAGTTGTATCCTCTTAGACGCGCGACTTCCTCGATGAGATCAACCTCGCGAGTGACATCGGGCCGCCAACCTGGAACCTGAACTGCGAGTCTATCGTCTTTCGGCGCAACAGCGAATCCCACGCTCGTTAGATAGTCCTCGATTTCTTGTATCGGAATCTCGACACCAAGCAGATGCTCCACTCGTGCCGGGCGTAGGAAAACGTTTGCGTGACCTATCGGATTCGGGTACAAATCGATCGGGGCTTCGGCTTCCTCTCCGCCAGCCACAGCAATAATCAGAGACACCGCCCGGCGAAGCGCATCAGGCATCCCCTGTAAGTCAGTGCCGCGCTCGAATCTGTAGGATGCGTCTGTAGTGAGCTTCAATGCGGTTCTTGTCGCGCGTATGCCCTTCGGTTCGAAGTAGGCGCACTCCAGCAGAATGTTCGTCGTGGAGTTAGTCACTTCGGAGCCTACATCACCCATGACGCCACCCACGGCGATGGGCTTGGACGCATCGCAGATCATCGTCATTCCGGCGTTCAACTCGCGCAGCTCGCCGTCTAGCGTGGTAAGCGTTTCGCCGTCTTGTGCATTGCGGATGACCACTGCGCCGCCGAGCGTGTCGAGATCGAACGCGTGAAGAGGTTGATTCAACTCGAACAGGATGTAATTCGTCGCGTCTACCACATTATTGATCGAGCGGGACCCGATGCTGTGCATCCGCGACTTCAGCCACACCGGAGACGGGCCGATTTCCACTCCACGAACCGCCGCCGCCATGTATCGCGGGCAGCCCTCCGTATCCTCGATCGTGACCGTTACGCCCGCTATCTCGCCGGTCGACCCTGTTCTCACAGGCTGCTTCGTGTCGTCCGGCGCGCCGGGAATTTGGCACAGCCTCGGATTGATCCCCAATGACGCGCCGAGTTCACGCGCAATCCCCTTGTGACAGAGGACGTCGGGTCTGTCGGGATTAACGTCTATGGCAAGCCGCGTATCGCGCAGCTTTAGTGCCTCGGGCAGGCTGGTTCCCGGGCTGCTATCCACACTCAACTCCATGAGCCCGCCCCCCTCCGACCCGAGGTCGACTTCGCTCTCGGAACAGAGCATACCATTCGACTCGACACCGCGGATCTTAAGCTTCTTGATCTTGAAATCACCCGGCAGCACCGAACCTACAGAAGCATAGGGATATTTTTTCCCAGCTGTTACATTCGGCGCGCCACAGACCACATCCACTATACCATTTCCCGTATCCACTCTGCACACCGTTAGACGGTCAGCATCGGGGTGTTGCGATACCTCTTGCACCAGCGCAACGATTACGTCTGCGAGTTCATCCCCGATAGGTTCAACCGCATCGACCGGAGCAACTGCATTCGCAAGACGTTCAGCAGCGTCCTTCGGGTCGACCGTCTGGCCGAGCATTTCAGAAATCCAGTTGATCGAAACGTTCACTTTAATCCACGAACTGGGACAGCATCCTCATGTCGTTCTGGAACAACATTCTGATGTCAGGGATACCGTGACGGATCATCGCTATACGGTGCGGACCCATGCCAAAGGCGTAACCAGTGTACTTCTCAGCGTCGACCCCACATCGCTCGAAAACTGCCGGGTGAACCATCCCTGCACCCATGATTTCCATGAAACCCGTCTGTTTGCACGTGGAGCAACCGCTCCCGCTGCACATGGGGCAACCGACATCGACTTCTGCCGACGGTTCGGTAAACGGAAAGAACGACGGACGGAAGCGCACCGAGGTACCCTTGGCGAAAAACCGTGCGACGAAAAAGTCGATGGCCGCCTTGAAATCGACAAAGCTGATCCCTTCATCGACTGCAAGGCCTTCGATCTGTTCGAATACCGGTGAGTGAGATGGATCGAACGGGTCACGCCGATAAACGGTGCCGGGGACCACTATCCGGATCGGTGGTTCATATTGCTCGAGCGTGTGCGCCTGCATGGGAGAGGTATGAGTCCGGAGCACAACACCGGGGGCCAAGTAGAAAGAGTCCTGCATGTCCGCGGCGGGGTGATCCAGCGGGATGTTGAGTTTCGTGAAGTTGTACTCTTCGGTCTCGGCCTCGGGCCCGACTATTCTCGTGAACCCTATTTCCCGGAAGATTTCACAGATCTCATCTACGACCGTCGTAACCGGATGCAGCGCGCCCCGCCATCCCTTTCGCGAGGGCATCGTGAGATCCACTTCATCATCGGACGCGGTTTGCTGTGAGAGGATCTGCTCTCGAGCCTCGAGAGCAGACTCGACCTGGTTCTTGAGAAGGTTCGCCGCAGCGCCAATCTCTTTGCGTTCACCGGGTTCAAGATCGCGAAGAGACCGCAAGAGACGGGTGAGCCTGCCAGATTTGCGCCCCAGTAAATCACGCCGGATCTCTGAGATCCGGTCGCTATCAGCCTCAGGAATCGAGTCTGACGTGCTTCTTATCCCGTCAAGCTGTTCTCTTGCCGCGGTCGTGGGCATCCGTACTTAGCAACCGCCGACTAAAGATTTTGCTTTGCTAACTCTGCCAACTCTCCGAACGCCTCTGAATCGCGTACAGCAAGATCCGCCAGCATTTTTCGGTTGATCTCAACTCCGGCGTTCTTCAATCCGCACATGAGCCGGCTGTAGGACACCTCGTGCTCTCTGGCGGCAGCATTGATCCTCACAATCCATAGTCGGCGAAAGTCCCTCTTCTTTCGTTTCCTGTGAGTGTAGGCGTAGTGCCAGCCCCGTTCAACCGTCTCCTTCGCCGATTTATAGAGCTTGCTTCTCCCACCACGAAAGCCCTTTGCCGCACGCATGATCTTCTTCTTGCGCTTCAGCCGCGCAACGCTGTTATCTGCCCTAGGCATAGCGCACTCCTATTTAGCCAAGAGGCGTCGCAACCTGCCTTCATCAGCCTTGGAGACCAACACGGCCTGGCGCAATCCTCTCTTACGTTTCGGATGTTTCTTGGTGAGAATGTGACTCTTGAAGGCTTTGTGCCTCTTGAGTTTTCCACTAGCAGTCAGCTTGAGACGTTTATACGCCGCTCGTTTCGTTTTCTGTTTAGGCATTGTTTTTCCTGACCATCTATTCGCCGGGCAAACTCTTCAGTGGCGCCTACTTCCCCTTCGGCGCCACGATCACACTCATGTTCCGACCCTCGAGTTTCGGTTTTGAGTCAGCCTTACCTACATCTTCCAGGAGCCCCAAACTCTCTTCGATGATCTCAGCCCCCAATTCGGGGCGGGCCAACTGCCTTCCCCGGAACATCATGGTGAGTTTGACCTTGTTGCCTTCTATCAAGAAGTTGCGCGCATGCCTGATCTTGAACTCCATATCATGGCTGCTGATGTCGGGCCGCATCTTCACTTCTTTGACATGTATTGTGTGCTGTTTTTTGCGAGCCACTCGAGCGGCTTTCTGCTGCTCGAACTTGAACTTTCCGTAGTCCATTATCTTGACGACCGGCGGCTTCGCCGAGGCAGCAACCTCAACCAGATCAAGACCCCGTTCGGCCGCAGCACTGAGCGCCTCCTCGACCGGCATCACTCCCAGTTGCTCTCCGTCATCCGCAACAACCCTCACTGGGCTGATGCGAATCCTTTCGTTTACCCGTGTTTCGTTTTCTCTCGACTGTTTCGGCAGGCGGTACCTCCTCTACAAAACAACAAAAAAACGGACCCCGGGATGCACCGAAATCCGCACAACCGTTAGTGTCGAACCTTCGCGGTTGGTATTCGGGACCCTAAAAACTCGACCAGTCAACCCAGCCGGCAAGAGGGTGAGACGCACAGCGTCTACTTGCTAAATTGTGCGGACTAACCTACCCCTCAGGTCAGTTAATGTCAAGCGAAGCAACGACATAGGCCTTCCCATCCAGCGCCACTCTGCCAACGCTGCGCTCCGGATCGTGCTCAAACACCAAAATCCATCCCTCGGCCTCGGCTCTGCCCAACAGATCGCGTTTCGACTCGAGCGTGCGCAGCGGCTCCAAATCGTACCCCATGATCCAGGGGAGCCTCAGGTGGGCAGTAGTGGGGACCAGGTCCCCCAGGAAACACGCCGTCTCACCTCCGTCCGAAATAACTACCGACTGGTGATAGGGAACGTGGCCCGGTGTCGGAACGAGGGTGATGCCAGGCCTTATCTCACTCTCGCCCGATACCGTGTTCCACATTCCGGCCTGTGAAACGGGATCGAAGTTCGACCTGAGGTAGCTGGCGGCCGTCCGCTCGTTCGTTTTCTCCGCAAATTCCAACTCGCCCTCCTGTACGACATAGGTAGCGTTTGGGAACGACGGCAACGATTCATTGTCACCCCGCACGGTTACGAGCGTGTTACCTCCCGCATGATCGAAGTGGAGGTGCGTGTTTATCACTACCGCAACGTCACCTGAGGTGAATCCCAGCTCGGCAAGCGCGTCTTCGAGTCTGGTCGGCCCTACCTTCCCGGTATTCTCGATCATGTAGATCTCCCCGAACTTTTCGTCATACTTGTTTCCTACGCCCGTGTCGATGAGCACAAGTCCGTCGGGATGTTCCACCAGCAGACAATTGAGTCCCAGCGAGATTCTATTTTGATCGTCGGCTGGGATTTTCTTCTCCCAGAGCGGTTTCGGCACTACGCCAAACATGGCTCCGCCGTCTAGCCGTTGCGTGCCCGCGTCGATCACATGACACACTAGTCCACCAACCTTGAACGTCTCGACCAGCGTCATATCTCCTCCATCGATCGGGGCATGGCCGACCTCTTTCGCTTCCTCTTTCCAGCCGAACGACGGAAGCCGACGAGATCCTCAACCGAAGTGGCGCCCCTTTCTTCTGCAAGTTCGATCAGGCGTATGAGCAGCTTCGCAGCGGCGATGGCGTCACCTCCAGCACGGTGCCGGTGCTCTATCTCAATTCCAAAGTACCGGGCCAGACTATCGAGACTGCGGGACTTGAGACCTGGAATCAGGTTTCGAGCCAAACGAGCGGTGCAGATTCGGTACCCGTCGAGGCTAACATCTCTAGCACGTCGTATCTCCCGGCTAACGAAACCCCAGTCGAACGACGCGTTGTGCGCCGTGAAAACTCTGCCGGCCAACTCCCTGGCAACATCGTCTGCGATCTCGTGGAAGGTTGGCTGGGTACTTACATCCGCCTGAGTAATGTTCGTGATCGATGTTACCCGGGCAGGTATGCTCCGCTGAGGATTTACGAGCGTATCAAGCACGACTTGGTGAGAACGCCCGTTCACCGCTACTATCGCTATCTCGGTTATTCGATCTCCGTTGCCTGATCGAGAGCCAGTGGTTTCGACATCAACGACCGCGAACGTGCAATCACGAATGGGAGTCGGTCGGGCCGGGGCGAGCAGCGACCACATGCCGTTGGCAAGTCTGGTAACCCGCGGATCCGAGCCGAGCAAAGCCACCGCGAGCCTGTCAGCGATAATCGATCGAGTGTGCTTGAGTCCCAGCACGTTCGCTGTGATGATTTCGCTCGTTGTCGGGCAGCCTTCGAGAAGAGAGATAGCTCTGTCAACGAGAGTTCCTGTAGTCCGAAATTCCGCACCTGCTCCACTCAGAGGCTCTCTCTCCGTAACGGAAGCGTCATGCATCGAGGTCCACCCCCACCTCGCACGAGCTCGCTTCCCACAAAGGTGATTATCGCCCTGGAATCCTCCCGCAGTTCCACCTCGCCCTTCACAAACGCGACGCCGTCTACGATATCGAACCCAACCCGGCTGAACTCTTCCAGCGAAGCATGATTACGGGCGTAAGCCAGCGCGACTCCCGGCTTCACCGTCATGAGGTTACATGCAGACGCCCACTGCTCCCGTTCTTGCACGGCACGAGTCGCTCCCCCACACCTCACCGGCTCGAGCGAGTGACCAACCTCGTCAAGCGCGGCGAAGAAGCTTGGCATCTCACGAACCGCATCTTTCCCCTTGCTCCTCAGCAACACGCGGAGCCGCTCCGGGCCGATGAAGTGAGGCGGATACACCACGCATAATTCGCGGTCGACCTGGGTGAAAACCATATCCAGGTGTATGGCCTCCATTCTGCGGGGCATCACTACGACTACAACATTCTCTATCCGAGTGCGACTGAACACCAGATCACATAACATGTCGAGCGCAGCCGGGCTCGATCGATCGCTAAAACCAACGACCAACAGGTCGTCCCTGAGAGGATGTACGTCTCCGCCTTCGAGCGTGTAGTCGAGCCTCCGTTCCTGGGCGCCGTCGTAGATGATGCCAGCGTTCTCGAGTACGGGATGAAACTCAAAGATCGACTTGATGAGAATTTCTTCCGTCCATCGGACGTCGTGACGCATCGATCCGATCAGCACGGAGTCGCCAATCACAATCCCGACATCTCTGGTGAAGAAGAGATTCGGCAGCGCAGGGAGAGTGTAACCACCCTCATTGAGGGCGGCCGCGATTGGTCCTGGTTCTTCGCCTTTGCCTTCAATCAAGAGCGTAACCAGTTCCGCGGGCGGCAGGTCCGTAAGGCTCTTGACTACCGAACCCGAGGGTACCGCCTGCATCGTCTGGGAAATCAGCGCTGCGCGGGCCTCTTCCTGCTCGAGTACCTCGATCAGCAGATCTCGTACTTCATACACCTCGGAAAATTTTCTTAGGATGTCCACCATAAGGCGGTGCTCACGAGAAGCGATCTCCAGATCTATGATGTCGTCGTAGAGATAATCTTCCCTGGTGCCAGGGGTAACGGCGATCAACTCGCGGCCGGGCGTGTGAACCAAGACCGACCTCAGCGGCCCGACCTCGGAATCAACGCGCATCGCGTTCAACGCCTCTCCGTGGTTCGGTTTCTGAGCGCGTAGCTGAGCGCTTCCAACTCCAGCGCCATATTGACGTGCTTGACAGTTATCGAGTCCGGAACGGCGAGCGTGACGTTTGCGAAGTTCAGAAGCGCTCGGACTCCGGCTCCCACCAACCGGTCTGCGATCTCCTGAGCCGCATCCGCCGGGGTCGCGATGATGGCGATCTCGATCCGAGACTTAGAGAGATCCGCCTCGATCTCCGAGTCTTTGCGTACGATGATAGCATTCCAACGTTCGCCGACCCGCCGAGGATCACGGTCGTAGATCGCAACGATGTTGAAACCCCGGTCCTTGAACCCGCCGTACTGGGCCAGTGCACCACCCAGCTTTCCCGCCCCTACCAGCACCACATTGTAAGACTGCTTGAGGCCCAGAATGTCGCGGAGTTGGGCCTTGAGATCGGGCACGTCGTAACCGAGGCCACGCTTACCGAACGAACCAAAAAAGGAGAGATCCTTCCGAACCTGGGCCGACGTCGTCCCGCCCTTCGCGGCAAGCTCCTCCGAACTGACCGTTTCGCTTCCCAAACTCTCGAACTCCTCGAGGAATCGGAGGTACTGGGAAAGGCGGCGAACGGTAGAATCCGCGATCTTTGTCATAGAATTTGTGAAATATTTCACAAATCTTCGAGTCAGTCAACGTGAACACTCCCGGAACAGCCGGACAAATCCCTCGGGCGGAATAGTCTCCGGCCGGTCTTCGGGACGAAATCCAAGGTCATTTAGCAACTCGGTGACTTGGTCTCTGTCCCGGCCTTTCATCTCGGACAGAATTCCCAAGATCTGCTTTCGCCGCTTGCTGAAAACGGCGGTCACAAACTCCCTGAAACGGCGAATATCCAACCCTTCAGGAATCACGCGCGGCTTCATTCTGATCATGGCGGAGTCGACTTTGGGAGGCGGCTGGAAAGCGCCGGCTTTGACCCGGAACAGATGCTCAACGACTGCCGCGATCTGCACACCCACGCTGAGGGCACCGTACGTCTTTCCGCCCGGCTGGGCGCAGATCCTAGCGGCCACCTCCTCCTGCACCAGGAAGGCAACCACGGCAGGAGGGGGCGGCGACAGCGCCTTGTCGATCAGCGGGGTAGTGATGTAGTAGGGGATGTTTCCCGTGACCTTGCGTGTCGCACGACTGGATTCCGGTGGCCACAGTTCCTCCCAGTCCAACTTCAGCGCATCACCCTCGACAATGGTAATGTTTTGGTTTAGATGAGACCTCTTAAGTCCTTTAATTAGAATAGGATCGCGTTCAATTGAAATAACCCGGCTGACCCGTTTGGCGAGGCGCCTGGTGAGCGTTCCCCGGCCCGTTCCTATCTCGAGAACTGTGTCTTCGGGGTTGGGATCGATGGATTCCGCAATCCGGTCCAGGACTCTCGGATCGGTTAGGAAATGCTGCCCAAGCTTCCGGCCCAATTAGCCTTTCAGGATAACCAGGGTCTGGTCGTCCGATGCGGCTGCGGCAAACCTAGCTAGCGCACTGAACGTGGTGTCGACTATTCCCATAGCCGAGGAGTCCTCGTCCACGGAGGCTTGAATCAGGTCCAGCACGGCGGACTCGCCGAAGGCGTTACCCTTATCATCGGTCGTATCCACGAGACCATCAGAAAAAAGTACTACGCTGTGCCCTCCCGGCGTCCAGCCGATCTCTTCACTAACGAGGTCGCTCGCGTCCGACAGGCCGAGTGGGGGCGCCGACGCCCCGATCCTGACCGGCTCGATCCCTTTGCTCACCAGAAAGGCGTGGGGATGCCCAGCGTTTGCGTAGGTCAGGCGCTGGTTCGCTGGATCGACAACCCCGTAAAAGATGGAAAAATACATGTCCACGCTGTCCAGTTCGCTCGATACAGACGCCAGTAGTCGCCGTATCGCCTCGTCGGGGCTTGCGGCTCCCTCCCCATGAATGCCCACGGCTGAGAGCACGAGCGCCATCATGAGTGCTGCGGAAAAGCCGTGCGACGACACATCGCCCATCACCACTCCCATTTTCCCCTCTGGCAGGGCAAAGAACTTGTAGAAGTCACCGCCCGCTATCTCAGACGGCTCGCTCCTGGCGGCAAATTCATACCCGTCCCCGTGGAGGTATATCTCCGGGAGCAGCTTGTTCTGAAGTTCACGCGCAAGTTGGAGTTCTTGGTTCAGGCGCTGCCGCGCCAGGTCCCTCTCCACCAGCCGGGCGTTTTGAATCGCTGCGCCAATCTGATTGGCGACAGCAGCCATGAGCCGCTGCTGACCGACGCGAAAAGAATCAGCTCCCTGCCGATCCGTCAGATTGATCACTCCCACGGGCCGCGGTACCGAATCAGGGCCCGGGTACATAATCGGAACGCACAGGAAAGCGGACCCCTCATAAGGCTGCAGCCTGACACTGGGGTAAGGGCGGTCCTCGGCTTGATCCGTATCCGGCTCGTATGAAATGATGCGCCGCTCGCGGAAGGCACGCGCCGCAACCGAGTTCTCATCCGAGATATGAATCGGTTCAAACTCGGCGACGTCAATCCCGGATCCTGCTACAAGCCTAAGCAGCTGATCAGGTTCATCATAGACCATGATCGATCCGCGTCTCGACCCGACTACGCTACTCACCTCTCTGACTATCGTGTCGCACGCTTCTGCCAGAGACACCGTACGACCAAGTGTTTCCGCTATTGAGTAAAGAAGATTTATTTCCTCATATCTCTCAACCAGTTCCCCAGCCAGCAAGATAGATTCTTGTTCGGACTCGAGCACATTGGATACGAGAGGGGCGAGTCTCTCCGCAGCATTCAGTCCATCCGTCATTTCCAATGTGAACCAGAACTGAGGGAATTTTTCGAGCTGGGAGACGAAGATCCGCGGGTCAGTCGACTCGACCTTGCCGTTAGCCACGGAGAGGTGATCGGAGCTGTGTGGTTCGGCAGGTGATATCTGACGCAACGAACCCGACTCGGTGACCTGCCAGAGCCCGATCGCACACCCCGCCAGCTCGCCGAGAGAATCGAGAACCGCGTGGAGGCGGTTCAGCTGTGCCGCAGAACCATCCAGATGCAGTTACCCCGGTCGTTGAACCGGACCTCGTCGGCCAGTTGTTGAATGACGAACAGACCCCTTCCGTCGGGAAGCTGGAGTTTGCCAGGTGTCGTGGGATCAGGCATCTCTTCGGGATCGAAACCCTCTCCTTCATCTGCCACACTGATGGTGACATTTCCGTCCTCTACGACCGCTTCCACCCGGACCATCTTGGCATGATCGAGTTTATTACCGTAGATCATTGCGTTTTGCAGGGCTTCACAGAGAGCGACTTTGAGCTTGAATCGGCTCGACTCGGGAGGCACTCCCGCTTCCACGCAGTGGCGGGCAAAGAGTTCAACAGCCTCCTCCAGAAACCCCAGGTCAGAGGGCACGTCTAGTTTGAGTTCTTTCGGCGCGTCAGCAGACGGCTCCCCCGCCCCTCCGCTAGCAGCGACCTCTAGAGACGAACCGGGCACTCTAGAGACCCTCCACCGCCTGCTCGACCGTGTCGTAGATATCGAGGAGCGTATCGAGCTTGGTGAGTTCGAACAACGAGCCCAGATCATCGTTGAGTGACGATAGCCGTAAAGCGCCACCGGCCTCACCAACCCGCTTTGAGAGTGATACGAGCAATCCGAGACCCGACGAGTCGATGTATCCCGTCTCCCCAAAGTCTACGACGAACTTGGTCGCACCATTGTCAAGTTCGTCCATGACAGCCTGCTTCAACTGCTGGCGATTGCTGACGATCAGCTGGCCGTCGACCGTAACGATCACAACGCCGTTTTCTTCTCTCGTCGTAAGGCCCATCTTCCCTCCTAAGCTTTCACACTAGAATAATCGGACTGTAGTAGAGCGGTAGCAGCTACGTCTACGATATCATCCGCCGTCGCGCCCCGCGATAGGTCGGCCATCGGCTTCGCCAGCCCCTGGATTATCGGGCCGATAGCCACCGCTCCGGCCAGCCTCTGCACAAGTTTGTACGCAATGTTTCCACTGTCGAGATCCGGGAAAACCAGCACATTCGCCCTTCCTTTCACCGGGCTCCCCGGGGCCTTACCGTCAACGATTCCAGGAACCAAAGCAGCATCGCCCTGTAACTCACCGTCGCACGGAACATGGGGTGCCAGCGACCGGAAGACCTCCACGGCCTCTCTAACCTTATCGATTCGCGGACCCGCCGCGCTACCTTTAGTGCTGTAGGAGAGGAACGCCACGACCGGATCATCGCCAACGATGGATCTTCTGTCACGGGAAGCGGCAAGCGCAATCTCCGCGAGCGCCCGCGACGAGGGATCGGGTATGACGGCGGCATCCGTGAACGTTAGGACCGTCTCCTCACTGCTTCCCCACCACGCTCCGCCTGAAGCTCGATCTTCCAGCACCATGTAAAAAGCGCTGCTCACCGTTTCGATGCCTGCGGCCGCGCCGATACTCCACAGCGCAGCCCTGAGGACTTCGGCAGTTGAGGTCACCGCGCCAGCAACGGCAGTGTCCACCTCTCCCAGCGCGACCAGGCCAGCGGCGAACCTCACGGGATCGCGCGCAAGGGCTAGCGCATCGTCGACACCCGATACTCTGTCCGGCCTGCGTTCGGCAAGGAGTTCAGCTACGGTTTCTACGCGCGGGTCGTCGATCTCCCGTTGCAGGAGCGTAACCTCAGCGATACCACCATCGCGCAAGATACCAGCGGCCCGCTGCACCCGTTCGTCCCAACCCTCAACCAGCACAATTCTACCGCCAACCGCCGCAGCGCGGTCATGCAATCTACTCCTGAAATTCAACTGCCGTACTTCTCCTTCAGCGCCGCCCCCACAGAGGGGTGCACGAACTCATCGATGTCCCCGCCAAACTGTGCCACCTCTTTCACCAGGCTGGAACTCAGATAGGTCAGATGGAGTGCCGGAACGAGAAACACGGTCTCCAGGCGTTGGTTGAGCCGCCGGTTCATCAACGCCATCTGAGACTCGTATTCGAAGTCGCTTATTGCGCGAAGCCCGCGCACAACTATCTCCGCGCCAACATCACGCGCAAAGTCGGCCGACAATCCCTCGAACGAACGAACATCGACCCCCTCTACCCCCCCCAACACCTCTGCGAGCAGATCCATCCGCTCCGCGACCGAAAAGAGGTATTGCTTACCGGGATTGACCGCGACTGCGACCACGACTCGATCGACGAACCTGAGGCTTCTTTCTATGAGGTCTTCGTGACCTCTCGTGATCGGGTCGAAGGAACCGGGATAGATTGCTGTTCGCGGCATTATCCGAATAGAAATGATAAGGTCGTATTTCCGTAGTTGCGTACTCGGTCGGCTTCAAACACCTGTTTCGCCGAGTGTTCAACAATGAGAATGCGTGCAAACGCCGCTTCACGGAAGGCCTCCACCATTCGCCCCGCTTGATCGGATTGGTAGGGTGGATCGGCAAAGGCAACATCGTACGCATGGGGAGCGAGGTTTTCAATGAACAGCGAAGCCTTAAGCTGGTGTATGACCGACACATCACCCACGCCGAGAGTTGCTATGTTGTGATC
>JACZUR010000216.1 GCA_022573095.1 Gemmatimonadota bacterium
AATTTCACCCAGGATGGCACGAACAGTTCGCAGGGCTTCCATGCGAGGCTTTTCAATGAGGTCCGTTTCGTCGGGACCGCAGCGGCAGCGCAGTTGCTGTCGTTCACCGATCCCGCAGACGGTGCCTTCTCACACTTTGCCAATGTCCGTTTCGACAACGACATCGGTGGTGTGACGCTTGCGACCGATATCTATGCCCACTGTGACCTGATTTCGTCAGCGGGGTCGACAGCGATCATCATTGGGAACGGGTTCACGCTCACCGTCGGCGGGCTGGATGTGAACGACCTGAAGTTAGACAGGGTGCTGTTGGTGTATGACGGCATCGCTGATGCTCACTCTAGTGGGTCGTTCTTTGGCTTCAGCAACGTGGAGTTCGCCAACTACGTCGCGACGGACATCCAGATGACCGTCGAGGATGCGGGAGCGACGCTCACTTTCAGCGGTATAACGCTGTCGACCACGCCGACAGGGGCCGGCCGGTACATTCAGGCGAGGGATTCTAACGGAGCGGGTCCGTTCCTCACAATCAACATCTCATCCACTCCGAGCAACTGCACTGAAACGTTCGAGACCGAGCTCAACGGTGCGGTGGTCAACTGGACCAACTGCTAAGACGGCGGCCTTTGGAGTTCTGTTGGATAGAAAGGCCGAGAGAGAGATTCCGCGGCCGTAGTCTTCGTCCTCCTGGATAACCACGAAGCTTAACGCTCGGAAATTACAATTCCGGGCGTTTTGCGTGGTTCGCTTACCGGACGACAGCGCTGTAAACCCACATCAACTGCAGTATTACCACCACGCTCACTACGATGCCAATGACGATCTTGGTGCCGCGGTCGCGAGCGTTTCCGCGCGCGCGCTGGCTCGTGCTCTCCGCCCACTCTTCAAGCTTGTGGGCCGCCGCCCGGTGTCTGAAGGCGCGCGCACTGCCTACGCCGGAGACGTCCTCTAGAGCATGCTGAACATCCTCGGCTACGGGAAATCCGCAGTGGGGACACGCGCTCGCGTAGCTCGACACACGTTCGCCGCACTCCGGGCAATCAATTAACGACATACTTCGGGTCCCATATCAGTGGCACTCAACGGATGACCTACCGCGCTCCCGAATCTCGCTCGCTCGTGTTCTCGCCCGCAAGTCTGAGCAGAGTCTCCCGGTGAAGCTGATGTCCGCCGTCAAAACGAATTAGCCGGTAAGGTACAGCGTGCTCACGGAGTCGTATTTCTTCCTTCTGGATAACAGCCTCGGTTACCAACTCGTCTCCCGTGCCCACTACGTAAACTAACTGAGCTCCGTTGAATAAGCCTCCCCCGGTCAGGTCGATCTCCGGCGGCAACCCTCCCGCCCACAAGATAATGCGATCCACCGGTTTCCGGCTTTCCGATATCCAGCGACTCACTGTAGCACACCCCTGAGAAAATCCAAGAACGTTGAGTTCGACCTTACTTCTGTCAATTGTAGAGAACAGGTGCTCGTAAAGGTTCGTGAGGTAGTCTACGTAATCCTTTATTTCGGTAAGACGATCTTCCCGAGTCATCCAGGACGCTCCAACCCTGCGTCCTTCGGCTTTGTCAGCTGAGAAGCGGTTGGGATAGAATCGAGATAATGCCTCGGGCGCAACGACGAGCGTGTTTCCATCCTCCAGCGGTGCGAAATACTTGATGAACTCACTCGCGAGCTGACTGTACCCGTGGCAAACGACCCACACGCGCTCTACTTTTTCGTCGCCAGGACCGGTGGTGTAGAATCGAGCGGTGCGCGAGACGGATATATGGTGCTCAGTCAGGTTCGGGCGTTGCCGCATAGATTATGAAATGACCAGGTTCGGAACTGTACCAATGTAGTGGGGTGGAGGCGGGGTTGAAATGATGGCGGATCTTCAGGAGGCATCACGTGCCAACACTAACAGGAATACTGGAAACATCTCTATATGTGGAACGGCTCGACCGTGCGAAGGGATTTTACCGAGACCTCTTTGAGTTGGAGATACTCGTGGAGGATGAGCGGATGTGCGCTCTTGCCGTATGCGAAGGGCAGGTACTGCTGCTCTTCAAGAGCGGTGCTTCGCGCGACGGTATCGATACGGGAGGAGGGGTAATCCCGCCACACGACGCGACAGGTGATCTCCACATCGCATTTGCTATTCCCGCCGCCGAGCTATCTCGATGGGAGGATCGAGTGGGCAGGCTGGGTATCGAGATTGAGAGTCGAGTGGGGTGGCCGCGCGGGGGCACGAGCATCTACTTCCGCGACCCGGACAGGCACCTAGTTGAACTTGCCACGCCAGGGCTATGGAGCAACTACTGATGCAGCTACGTCTCGTCTGACTCTCTCAGCTTAGCCAGAACACCGTAATCCTCCAACGTCGTCGTGTCTCCTATTTGCTCTTTATCGCTCGCAATATCTCGCAACAGCCGACGCATTATCTTGCCGGATCGGGTCTTGGGTAATGCATCCGTGAACCGCAACTGATCAGGGCGCGCTATCGCTCCGATCTCCTTGGTAACGTGCTCACGTAGCTGATCTCGGATGTCGGGCTTCACCTCTGTCTGTCCCACTAAGGTGACAAACGCGGCGATGGCCTCCCCCTTGATCTCGTGGGGAAATCCAACTACCGCCGCCTCGGCAACGGCCGGATGGCTAACTAACGCGCTCTCAATTTCAGCGGTGCCAAGCCTGTGACCCGAAACGTTGAGCACATCGTCGATTCTGCCCATGATCCAGAAGTATCCGTCGTTATCACGATGAGCGCCGTCGCCGGTGAAATAGCAACCGTCCACCTGGCTCCAGTACTCCTCCCGGTATCGCTCATCGTCCCCGTAGATGGTTCGCAGCATTGAGGGCCACGGCTTCTTGATTACAAGGTAGCCTCCGTTAGGTGGTTCAACGGAGTTCCCGGACTCATCAACGATGTCTGCATCGACTCCGAAGAAGGGAAGGGTCGCGGAGCCCGGTTTGGTTGCGACAGCTCCCGGAAGTGGGGTTATCATGATCGACCCAGTCTCCGTCTGCCACCAGGTGTCGACTATCGGACACCGTTCGCCACCTATGACTTTGCGGTACCAGATCCATGCTTCCGGATTGATCGGCTCACCAACTGTGCCGAGCAGTCTCAAGGTGGACAGATCGTGCCTCTGAGGATGTTCATCGCCCCACTTGATGAACGTTCGTATCGCGGTGGGAGCGGTATAGAAGATGGTTATTTTGTGCCGTTCTATGATATCCCAGAACCTGTCCGGTTCGGGATGGTTGGGAGCGCCCTCGTACATAACGGTCGTGGCGCCGTTCGCCAGTGCACCGTAAACCACGTAGCTATGCCCCGTTATCCATCCGATATCGGCGGTGCACCAGTACACGTCGTCCTCTCTGAGATCGAACACGTACTTGCATGTCAGGTATGCGCCGAGCAGATAACCAGCGGTTGTGTGTACTATGCCCTTCGGTTTTCCGGTCGTACCGGAGGTATAAAGGGTGAAAGCAAGGTGTTCGGAGTCGAGTTGCTCGGCTTCGCAGTCGGCGGAGGAATTCTCTAAGATGTCGTGCCACCAATGATCGCGTCCCTCGATCATGGAGACGGTGTTCTTGGTACGCTCGAGCACGACGACCGTATCGACTGAAGTCGTTCGTTTCAGTGCCTCGTCCACTGCGGCTTTGAGTTCCGTGACCTGACCGCGTCGCCACCCGCCATCTGCGGTGATAACGGCTTTCGCCTGGGCGTCGTTGATCCGGTCGGCAAGCGCTGTCGCACTAAAACCGCCAAAAACTACGCTGTGAGCAGCACCGATGCGTGTACATGCCAGCATGGCGACCGCGGTCTCCGGCACCATGGGCATGTATATACAGACCCTGTCTCCCTTCTCTATGCCCAATCCCTTTAGTCCGTTAGCCATCCGGCAGACATCTTCATGGAGTTGCCTATAGGTCACTTCGCGGACATCGCCCGGCTCGCCTTCCCAGAGGATCGCAGTCTTATCACCGCGTGCGTCTAAATGGCGGTCGAGACAGGTATAGCTAACCTTGATTTTTCCATCCA
>JACZUR010000028.1 GCA_022573095.1 Gemmatimonadota bacterium
ACGATCGACCAACCCGCGGGAGTGAGAGGGACCGACAGAACCACATGATCGCCACCCTTGGCAACAGCCCGCGCTGTCTCCACGCCTCTGACGAGCAGCCTCACCGCCACTGGATTCGAGCCCGATCCTGACACAGATACTACGACCGATCCATTCGGAGACCACACCTCCGGCTCTGCACGCGCCGAGTCGATTCCGTGATTCGCCGGCAGCCCCGGGGGCGGGGGAATGAACGCTACAATACGAGCAGTTACCCTGGGTCCGGTCGACAGCGCAGAACGCTGGAGATCGCTCAACAGCACGATCTCGGTTTGACCGAATTCACCCGTGCCCATTACACGTTCCGCGGTGCGAACGGCTGCTCCAATATCCATCCTGACCGGCAACGGCGCGAGCGTATCCAACAACAACTCCGCCTCAGCCACTCCCACTCTAGTGGGAACACCGTCCGCCAAAACCAGCCACAGCCGGTCATCTGGAGTGAGCTCGCTCAGCACGACGCGCGCCTGCTCCACCAGATAGTCTAACTGTTTTCGACCTGAGACAACCGCGCCAGAAGAAAGGGAGTTGTCCACTATCAAAACGACTTCGGTGGGCGGGTGGGATCCTCCCACTCCGATGCGGATCACCGGTCGCGCGGCCGCTAGCACCAGGAAAGCAATAACCGACATCCTCAACAGCAGCAGCAGCAGGTTGCGCAGTTTTAGTCTCCTGCTATACACCCGTTCGGTCTCCGCTATGTAGCGAACGGCGGGAAACGGTACCGTCGGCGGCACGCGCCTGGCCATAAGGTGCAGCACCGCTGGTATCGCAGCGGCGGCCAGTCCGAAGAGAGCTAACGGCTGCAGGAAAATCATCTGACACTCATCGAGCGCGCAGTAACCCGGCGCAAGACGTGTCCGAATGGTGTATCGGTGGTCACGTGGTGATACGTAATACCGCCGGATCGCAACGATCCCCGCCAGTCTGCTATCGCTTTGTTGACTGTCTCGGCGTAGGCGCGCCGCATCTCCCTCGGGCGAGCAACAATATGGTGTCCTTCTTCAGGGTCCTCGAAGCGAGCCTCAGGTGGACCTTCGAGCGTCATCTCACCTGGATCCATGATGTGGAAAACGACTACCTGGTGCCTCCGGTGCCGAAGGAACTGCAGCGCAGTCAGCGCCAGCTGGCGTTCCATCAGAAGATCCGATACGAGAATCACCAATCCGCGGCGTCTCAGTAGGTCGGTCACCCTCCTGAGCGCAGGCTCGGCGGCGGTGCCCGCACCCGGCGAAACCTCGCTTATCGCTCTCGCCATCGTAGTCCAGTGCCGCTTGTTTGCGCGCGGCGATACCACGCGCCTCACAGCATCGTCGAAAGAGATTAGCCCTATAGCATCCCTCTGTCGCAGCAGCACATGCGTTAGCGCCGCGCTCAACCGTTTGGCGTACTCCAGCTTCGTAAGCCGGTTCTCAGCTCCAACCCAATCCATCGATCTGCTGCAATCGAGCACCAACATCGATCGAAGATTTGTCTCCTCTTCGTATTGCTTGACGTACAGGCGATCGGAACGAGCCAGCATCTTCCAGTCCACATATCTCAACTCGTCCCCCGGCTGGTAGGGACGGTTTTCGGCAAACTCAACCGAAAAACCGCGAAAGGGTGACCGATGCAGACCGGCCAGGAACCCTTCGACCACCCCACGCGCCACCAACTCCAGTCCACCGAGTTGCGAAACCTCGTAGGGATCCAGCAGATCTATTCGAGCGGAAGTAGCCATCGCGCGCTCAACGTACCCGGCGCGAAGCGAGGTAGTCAACTTCACGACGCAATGTCACCTGCCGTGGACACCACAGGTCGGCGACGTGTCCGGTAGCGATCACGTAAACCGTTGTCATTTAAGTGTTTGTCGATTCTAACGACCTTGGCATGTTCCATGCTAATTAGCCCTGTGGAAAATAACTGTCTAGTCTAGGAGCAGGCGATGTTGGAAGTACTCTTACTACCGATCTTTACCGCCGCCGCCGCCGCCACTGCCGCCACCGCCCAGGCCGCCTATCCGGTGGCGCAGGTGAGCCACTCGCGCGCGTCCAACAGTCCCTATATCGAAGTCTGGACCAATAACAACGAGGTGTTCCGAAGGGGCGATCGAGTGCGAGTCTACTTTCGAACGGAATCTGAATCGTACGTTACGATTTTTCGCGTTAACACTGATGGGCGCGTACGGGTTCTCTTTCCTCGTGGTCCCTGGGAGGACAACTACGCCCGCGGTGACCGCCGCTACGAGGTTCAGGCTCACGGTAATAGGAGTTCATTTATCGTTGATGACTACCCCGGGCAAGGATACTTGTTCGCAGTGGCATCCGCAGATCCCTTCAACTTCCACAACATAGTCTCCGCTGATCACTGGGACTATCGGCGGATAGCTGCCGGCGGGCGTATTACGGGGGACCCCTACGTGTCTCTTATGGGTCTGATAGACCTGATAGTACCGCCGAACTACAGTGACTATTCCTACGACGTACTGCCGTATTACGTCGAACAGAGGTACGAGTACCCCAGGTTTCTCTGCTACGACTGTCACGGCTATGCTTCCTATTCCTACTGGAACCCCTACCGCTACTCATGTACGAGCTTTCGACTCGTGATTTACAACGACCCGTACTACTACCCTGCCAGGTATTACAGCGGTGTTCGGGTCGTGTATCAGCGACCAGCCCGGATCCTGCCTCGCTACATTTTCCGGGCTCAAGCGCCGGGACGGGCCTACGTGACTCGGCAGCGGCGAAGGCCAACTGACCAAGGCGGACGGAGGGTCTCTGATGTCGGAATTACCAGCCGCGACGTCGGGGGACCCGGCTCGATTGCAACACCCATTAATCCCTCGGGACGGCGGCGGGTTACCCGCGGCACCGGGCAGGCGGCGACACGACCGGGAAGGCAGCAAGGGGATATCCAGCAACAGCGTCCGCGGACGGGAGTGGAGCCCCGGGGGGGAGGGGCGGAGACCCGATCCGGAAGGCGGACAATTACCCCTGGAACGCCATCTCAAAGACCTGCGCAGCAGCAACAGCGACCGCGGGTCCAGGCTCAGCCGCCAGCGCGTCGGCAACAGGAACCGCGGCGGGCTCAGCCGCAGCAGAGTCCCCGGAGAGAACCTCAAAGAGCCGAACCGCAGCTGGAGCGCAGAGGAAACAACAACCGGCCGAGCAACGCCCGGCCTCAGCGCTCTGAATCGCGAAGGCCGGCGCGGGCTGCGGACACGCAGCGCACCCAATCGAGACAGCCAGCTCGAGCCGTAGGATCGCGGCGACCGAGATCATCCGGCAACAGCGGGAGATCCGCTTCAGCGGGTAGGAGGTCTGGTGGAGCCCGCCAGGCGCCGGCCAGAGCACCGGCCCGCACTCGTGCCAGCACGGGTGGCCGCAGACGCTAAGTCCTCCCTGCGGCACCAAACAGCCCCGGGTCTCCTAGACCGGGGCTGTTTCTTTTTACCCCTGAACAAGACCGGTACGCTGGAGTATGATGCATGTGGCAAATCACCAGAAGACAAATACTGAGGAGAGTGAACATGAAGCGAAGTATTCCGGCCACCCTGGCGTTACTATTGGCGCCGGCGACGCTCGCGGCCCAGATGGGAGCATCGGCTGTTGCGGCGGCTGCGTCGATAACCGAGCAAGACATTTACCAGCGCATCGGCGTGCTCGCACACGACTCTATGGGCGGACGTGACACGCCCTCACCACAGCTTGAAACAACCGCTAACTACATCGCGCGCGAGTTCGAGTCATTCGGACTACAGCCACTTGGTGACGACGGCGGCTACCTGCAGCGGTTTCCCCTGAAGGAGACGAGGCGAGACCTGGATCGGTCGACGATTACGGCGGACGGTGGGCTCGATTTGAGGTTAGGCGATACGTTCCAAATACTGTTCCAAGCTGGGACTCCGCCGGAGACAGTGACAGGCCCAATGCTCGTGGTGAGCGGCAGCGCATCCAATCCAGCCGAGATTGCCGAGCTCAATGTAGGCGGATCGGTGGCAGTAGTGGTTGCCGGGACGGAAAACGGACAGTTCACGACCGCTTTCAGACAGTCCCTTCGGCCCGTGCTCGGGCAACGGCCCGCGGCGGTAATCGTGGTTTCCGACCGCAGCCGCGAGCTGTTGGCGGGAATGGCGGCGCGGCTCGAACGGCCTTCGATCAGTACTGCGTGGGGCGAATCCGGTCCGGCCAACGGATTGGCTTTTCTCGAAGTGCACGATGACGACATCCGATCCTTTCTAGCCAGCAACGGCTTCGACCTAGCAGAGGCGAGATCGAACGGTAACCGGCCTATCAGCGCGACGAGTTTGGGTGTTGATGCCACCGTTTCACTGAGAATGGCATCCGTAACCATGACATCAGCTCCCAACGTTGTAGGCCTGCTCGTGGGTTCCGATCCGCAGCTCAAAGACGAGTACGTCGTCTTTAGCGCGCACATGGATCACGTGGGCATCGGCGCTAGTGCGGACGGAGACAGCATCTTCAACGGTGCCGACGACGATGCCTCGGGAACAGCCGCAGTCATCGAGTTGGCCCAAGCGTTCTCGATGATGAGTCCGGCCCCCAGAAGGTCCATGATATTTCTTACCGTGAGCGGAGAAGAAAAAGGGCTCTGGGGAAGTGACTACTTCGGAGATCACCCACCTGTAGACATGGCACAGATAGTTGCCGATCTCAACATCGACATGGTAGGCCGCAACTGGACCGACACGATCGTTGCTATCGGAAGAGAGCATTCCGACCTTGGAGAGACACTGAACGAAGTAAACGAGCAACATCCCGAACTAGGTATGACGGCAATCGACGACCTCTGGCCGGATGAGAGATTCTTTTTCCGCTCGGATCACTACAACTTCGCCAGGCGCGGAGTGCCGATCCTCTTCTTCTTCAATGGAACGCACGAAGATTACCACCAACCCAGCGACGAACTGGAGAAGATCGATGCTGAGAAGGAAAGCCGGATCGCACGGCTGCTGTTCTACCTTGGTCTCGAGGTTGCCAACGCGACTGAAAGACCGCAGTGGAACCCAGAGAGCTACGAACAGATAGTCGATATTGACGAATCGACGCAGTGACACAGTGATGGTTTGAGGGACAGAGGGCTGGAAGGACGGTAAAAGACGGTGGGAGACGGTGGGAGACGGTGGAAGTTAAGGCAGGCAGCGGATCCCGCGGGGAGAGAGGACGGTAGTGTGTAACGCTAAGTGAGGGCGCGCGGGAAAAAAAGACGGTGGAGGACGGTAAGGGGACGGGGGTCAGTCGGTCAGTGGGTCGGGAATCGGGAACGCTGCACGCTGCACGCTGCACGAAAAAAGAGGGCCGGAGGGTTGAAGGGCTAGAGGGTCGGCCCACCCAACCTCCAACTCCCTGCTCCGCGCTCCCCGCTCCCCCTGCACGCGAAACACAGCGGCCTCCGCGAGAGATTATATTCCTCTTCGCATGCGCCAATCCCAGATACGAAACTTCTGCATCGTAGCCCACATCGACCACGGCAAGTCGACCCTCGCTGACCGTCTAATCGAGGCGACCGGCACCCTCGAGAAACGACAGATGAGAGAGCAGGTCCTCGACACCATGGACCTGGAGCGCGAGCGCGGCATTACCATCAAGCTAAACGCTGTTCGAATGGCTTATGCGGCCGTTGACGGAACCAAGTATCAGTTAAATCTCATCGACACCCCCGGGCACGTCGATTTTACCTACGAGGTTTCGCGCTCCCTCGCGGCATGCGAAGGCGCCGTGCTGGTTGTCGACGCTTCACAAGGCATCCAGGCGCAGACCATTAGCAATCTATTCCTGGCGCTCGACGCCAACCTGGAAATCATTCCCGTTCTCAACAAGATCGATTTACCAGCAGCACAACCTGACCTACGGGCCGACGAAATAAGCGAACTGATCGGATGCAAACCGGAGGACATACTGCGTGTGTCCGCGAAAGATGGTGAAGGAATTCCAGAGTTGCTAGAGACGCTCGTGGCAACCGTGCCGCCACCCTCCGGCGATCCAAATGCGCCGCTTCGGGCTCTTATATTCGATTCTTATTATGATCGATACCGCGGCGCGATTCCCTCAATTAGAGTCGTCGACGGAAGCATTCGGCCGGGGATGGAGATTGTCTTCGGGTCGCATCCGGAGGATCGCTACGAAGTCTCCGAAGTTGGATTCTTGCAGATCGAGCGGCAAGCTACGCGAGGATTGAGTTCCGGAGAAGTCGGTTACGTGGTCGCCAACGTGCGGGGCGTTCGAGAAACACGCGTTGGTGACACCGTGCTCGATGCGGCGCATGTATCAGTTGCTATGCTGCCCGGATATCGTGAGATCAAGCCCATGGTATTTGCGGGCATCTATCCGACGGATAACGGCCAGTACGAAGATCTGCGGGACGCCTTGGAGAAGCTGCAACTCAACGACGGCTCGCTTCGCTACGAGCCCGAGTCATCGGTAGCTCTGGGCTTTGGATTCAGGTGCGGGTTTCTCGGTCTACTGCACATGGACATCGTTCGCGAGCGGCTCGAGCGCGAGTTTAACCTGGACTTGATCGCCACGGTACCCACCGTCGAGTATCACGTGTACAGAACGAACGGGGAGATGGAAATCATCGAAAACCCCACTAAGCTGCCGACAGGAACGACGGTGGACCGCGTTGAGGAACCCTTCGTCAAGACAAGAATCACCTGTCCGGCTGACTATATCGGGTCCATCATGAACCTCGGCAAGGAACGGCGTGGTCAATACTTGCGGATGGATTACCTGGATCCCACACGAGTCCAGTTCGAGTGGGTGTTCCCGCTCTCAGAGATCATTCTCGACTTCTTTGATAAACTGAAGACTCTTAGTCGCGGCTACGCCGCGATGGACTACGAAATGACCGGATACCAGCCCAGTGAACTGGTAAAGCTCGACATGCTCATAAATGGCGAACCCGTCGACGCCTTTAGCGTTATCATCCATCGGGACAAAGCATACGAATGGGGACGCAAAATAACCGAGAAGTTAAAAGAACTAATACCGCGCCAGCTCTTCGAGGTAGTACTACAGGCCGCCATTGGCAATAAGGTGATCGCTCGACAACGGATTAAGCCCCTTCGGAAAAACGTTACGGCAAAATGCTATGGCGGAGATATTACACGCAAACGAAAACTTCTCGAAAAACAAAAAAAAGGAAAGCGGAGAATGAAACAGGTTGGCACTGTCGAAATTCCCCAGGAAGCTTTCCTCGCGGTGTTGAAAGTAGATTGACCCAGGCACTCGTTGTCCAAACGGCGCACCTAGGCGACGTGATTTTGACGACACCGCTGTTGGAAGCCCTCGCCCGCAAACACGGACCTGTCGACGTTGTCACTGCTCCCGCTAGCCCCCCGCTCCTCGAAACCCATCCCTCGGTCAATCGCGTTTATCCCTTCGACAAACGAGGTGTGGGATTTGGTGTTTTCGATTCCATTCGCGTAGCGCGGCAACTGCGCAAGAGGCAGTACGATGTCGTCTATCTGCCGCACAGATCGCTTAGATCCGCCATGCTGGCTCGGTTGGCGAAAATCCGGCACCGCATAGGGTTCTCAGATTCTCCGGGCCGTTTCTTATACACTGAATCCCGCACACGAAAAGGCGCACATGAGATAGAGCGAATCTTTTCACTCTTGGGTGAAGGAGAACCCAACAGAACGTCGCTAGCGCTCGAGGAAACGGACCGTAGCGCAGCCGTTCGGGCACTGAGGGACCAGAGTATCGATGTAGCGGACGATTACATCGTGGTGGCACCCGGAGCAGCGTGGAAAACCAAGCGATGGCCGTTCTACAAGGAGTTGGTTCACCAACTCAGGCATGAGTTCAGGGTCGTAGCCGTAGGCTCGGATGCCGACCGGGGCCTGTGTGGCGAACCATCGCGGGGAGATTTCGCAGACCTAGCCGGGAATCTCTCGATCAGAGAGTCCGCCGCGGTAATCGAGCGGGCCAAATTAGCTGTGGTAAACGACTCTGCTCCGCTCCATCTGGCCGGAGCTGTAGGAACACCGGTAGTCGCGGTCTTCGGCCCGACCGTGCCGTCACAGGGTTTCAGGCCGAGAGGTCCCCGCGATCAAGTCGCGGAGATCGATGGTTTGTGGTGCCGGCCTTGCTCGCGTCATGGACGTAGCTTTTGCCCATTGCTGACCCACCAGTGCATGAGGACTCTCTCTCCGGCTACCGTTGCCGAGATGGTTGTGAGCGTGGTTAGGGGAGAATCCCGGTGAAACGAATCGGAGTGGCCGGTACGATGGTGTGGGACACAATCCACGGTCGCGGCGATCTCGCAACACCGGTTGAGGAGTGGGGTGGGATCGCCTACGCGCTGGGTGCGCTCGAAGCCGGGCTGCCGGAAGAATGGCAAATCGTGCCTCTGATCAAAGTGGGACGCGACTTCGCCGGCCGGGCAAACACCTTCCTGCGATCGCTCACTCATCGATCAGGGGCAACCCGTTTTCTCGAAGTTCCCGAGCCCAACAATCGCGTCACGTTGCGGTACGTCACCGGCTCCCGCCGGTCAGAGCAGATGAAGGGTGGCGTACCGGGATGGAGCTGGAGCGAACTCGGCCCGATGGTTCGAGATTTAGACGCGCTCTACATCAACTTCATTTCCGGCTATGAGATGGGGCTTGAAACGGCGCAGTTACTGAGACGGGGGTTCAACGGTCCCATCTACTGTGACCTCCACAGCCTCTTGTTCGGCATCACGAGCGATGGGTACCGCGAACCACGGAGACTACCAGAGATCGCGAGTTGGTTTGCCTGTTTCGACGCCGTGCAGCTCAATGAAGACGAAATGAAGTTGATCGGCTCCGACCCGATGGAAGTAGCGGCAACGGCCCTAAACGCCGGTGTTCGCCTCCTCGTGGTAACGCTCGGTGAACGGGGCGCTGCCTATTTCACGGCGAGACCATTTAACTTCTTGGATCGTTCCACCGGAGACGTCCACCAGATCGGGCCCATTGAAACAGCCAGAGTGGCAACGGAACCCAACCCGGCCGGCGATCCCACCGGTTGTGGAGATGTCTTTGGTGCTGTGCTTACCGCCGAGTTGCTCCAGTCGACGGACCTAGAGGAAGCGATTCGGTCCGCCAACCGGGCGGCGGGAAGAAATCTGAGTCATAGGGGGGCTACTAACTTGCACCAGCACCTGCGCGGAGAGATCTCTCCGGCATGACCCGCGTTGTGGAGATCCCGACCTACCTCGACGGGCGCTCATTCGACCAGTTCGCAAGATCGTTCGAAAGCCCCCTCCCCAAGGGGGGGGAGAGACTTCTGTTTGACGCTCACGGCGTCAAGTTCGCGGACCCATTCGGCCTCATCGGCCTCCTCGTTGCTGGACAAGCAGTTCTCGAAGCAGGTCACGAGAGACCGCTGTTCACGGTGCCGGCGAATAAGAACGTTCTCAGTTATTGGGCGCGGCTGGGGTTCTTCGAGTTCGCCGGGGAGCTGTTCGAGTTGCACGGCAAGGTCCCCAAACGGGCACCCTCGGGTCCATCCGACGTGCTCCTCGAAATCACCCCGGTGAGAGAGGTCAACGACGTTCATGCCGTCGTGGGTGCTGTCCAGGAACGGTCGGCGAGCATTCTGGCTCACGAACTCAACCTCGAGTCGCACGCCACAATGGGATTCACTATGGCGCTTTCCGAAGCTTGCCAAAATATTGTAGAGCATGCCGGCACTTCAGGCTGGGTTTCGGCCCAGACTTATAACTGGAGAAAGACGCTCGGACGAAAAGTCGTGGTAATAGCAGTCGCTGACGCGGGAGTAGGCTTTCGGAAGTCGCTGGAGCCCACGCAGGCCAGCCGTTTCGGAGACCGCTGGAGCGACCAGGCGGCGCTGGAATCCGCCCTCTTCCACGGCGCCAGCAGATTCCGAGATCCCGGCCGGGGGCAAGGCCTTCAGGGAATTAAGCGTTATCTTGGCAGGTGGTCTGGAAAGCTCGGGGTCAGGAGTGGGACCGCGCGGATCGCGATCGTTCCGGATTGGGACCACGACAAGCCACTGGTAGACGGTTTGCCTGAGTTTCCCGGAAGCCAGATTTCAATGATAATTCCAGAGCAGACAGCGGATTGACGATGCAGAGATTTGATCTAACCGAGGTACTGAGACGAACAGCCAGTAGCCGGTACAACAACCTAGTTACGCGCTCAACCGGAAAGGCAATCCGCGGACACATAGAGCAGGAACTCGATAACGGTGGGGACGGGCAGATAACGGTTATCGACTTCAGCGGCGTCGGATGCATTGATTTCTCGTGCGCCGACGAGATAGTCGCGAAACTCCTGATGAGCCATGGATCCGCGCGATTCTTCCTGCTCCATGGCGTACGCTCCGAGCACCGGGAGGCCATTGACGCCGTGCTGGAACGGCACGGCCTCGCAGTGGTAGCCAGGGACCCGTCGGGTGCGGTGCAGGTTCTCGGTCCCCTTCCGGATGTCGCCAGGCGCGCCTTTCGTTTCCTAGTTCGAGCCGGTGGCGCAGACGAGAACGAGGTGGTTGAACACCTCGAAACGAATCCAGCCCAAGCCCGTGCGGCGCTGGATGAACTTCGCAGTCGCCGTCTCATTCACTTCAGCTCCGCCGGGTATCAAGTACCAGCTGCAATATGAAGCGGCCGGCGACAGGCCTCTCCACCAGAGCGATCCACGGAACCCGAACGCCGCCTAATGTGGGCGATCCGGTAGCCTCACCCGTATACCAGAGCGCGACGTTCCTCAACCCTATTGGGTCGGCGAAGAACCTGCTCTACACGCGCTACGGTAATAACCCCAACCAAATAGCACTTGGCGAAAAACTGGC
This sequence comes from Gemmatimonadota bacterium, assembly GCA_022573095.1. Lineage (GTDB taxonomy): Bacteria > Gemmatimonadota > Gemmatimonadetes > Gemmatimonadales > GWC2-71-9 > B16T1B5. The sequence goes on from JACZUR010000028.1 coordinate 10,824, forward strand.
GGCGCTGGAAGGAGCCGAAGACGCTGTATTTCTTGCCAGCGGCATGGGCGCTACGTCGCTGTCTCTCATGTCCGTCCTGAGTGCCGGTGACCATCTGATTTCGAGTAACTGGATCTATGGTGGTACGAGGAAGTTGCTCGTTGAGGAGTTTCAGCGGCTGGGAATAGCGGTTTCGTTCGCCGATCCGACTCGACCGGACGGTTGGAAGCGGCACATCAAGAGAACGACTCGAGCGGTCTTCGTGGAGACACCCACAAACCCGCAGATCAGGCTCATCGACCTGGATCCCATCGCCGAACTCTGCAACTCCAAGGGACTGCACCTACTCGTGGATTCATCCATCGCGTCTCCCATCAATTTCCGCCCTCTCGAGCACGGCGCCGACATGGTCATTCACAGCGTGACGAAATATCTAAATGGACATGCCGACGTCATCGCCGGCGCGGTCGCCGCGAGCCGCAAGGTCATATCCAGAGTTCGTGAGTTACTCAAGATGTGGGGGCAGGCCATCGACCCGCACGCTGCCTGGCTCATCGAACGAGCGTTAAAGACACTCGCGGTTCGTGTTCCCAGACACAACTCGAATGCACAGGAGTTTGCCGAGTGGGCTTGCGAACATCCCAAGATTTCCAACGTCGTCTATCCGGGATTGGACTCCCACCCTGACCACGGGTTGGCGGCTCGCATACTCGACGGTTACGGCGGACTCGTCGGTGTTACGGTGAAAGGAGGAACAAGAGCGGCTAACAAGCTACTTCGCAAGCTGCGCCTTGCTACACACGCACCGAGCTTTGGGGGCACTGAGACACTGGTCTCCGTACCCCGCTTTACATCACATGCCGGGCAAACAAAGAAACAGTTGCGCGATGCCGGAATACCTGAAGGGTACTTGAGAATTAGCATCGGGATTGAAGAGGTCCAGGACATCATTTTTGACTTCGCGCGAGCGCTCGACAGCGTCTAGGGAAATCAGTTGACGAATCAGTGATCAAGTTCAACAAGGTATTCATGGCTTACCCGAAGGGCTCCCTCGCCCTCAAGGACGCATCCTTTCACATCAAGAAGAGCGAATTCATTTTTCTGACCGGGCACTCCGGTGCGGGAAAGTCAACGGTATTGAGGCTGATATACGCTGAACATCAGCCCACGTCCGGTGAGGTACGCGTATCGGGTTATCACACTACCGGGATATCAAGCCGCGAAACCTCGAAGCTTCGCAGGAGGCTAGGGATCGTCTTTCAGGATTTTCGTCTGCTGGTGGACCGCACAACGGAGGAAAACGTCGCCTTTGCGCTCGAAGTAACCGGGACGAGGCGAGGTGTCATCGGGCCGAAGGTAATGCGGGTATTGACGCAGGTGGGACTGGCTGGGAAAGCTCGATCCTATCCCGGTCAACTCTCGGGGGGCGAACAACAGAGAGTGGCAATCGCCCGTGCGCTGGTTAACGACCCATTTGTTCTCATTGCCGACGAACCAACCGGCAATCTGGACCAGCGGGCGGCTCGAGGCGTGTTCCAACTGTTGCAGGATATAAACACTAACGGCACGGCGGTAGTGCTCGCCACGCACAACCTCGATCTCGTTCGCCGCGCCAATTACCGGAACATAGAACTTCAGGACGGCGAAATTGTATTTGACTCCGGCAATGACACTCGGGAGGATATGGACGAATGAGGCTGATCTTTCGCGAGGTGTTTCTTTCGTTCCGGCGTACGCCTTCCCTCTCCGCTCTGTCCATAATCACGATCGCATTCGCGCTATTCGTCGTTGGCCTGTTCGGTCTGGTAGCAGTCAATCTTCGTCTCGCACTCGCGGATATCGAAGAACGAGTTGAGATCGTCATGTATCTGCGACGGGGGACTCCGCGTGCAGCAGCAGTGGCCGCTCGCGCCGACATCCGAAGCTTTCCCGAGGTGGAGTCCGTGGAATACGTAACTGCAGACGCTGCCTTGGAGCGCGCTCGCAGCGAACTCGTCGAATTCAGAGATGTTTTTGGAGACCTGGTTACGAATCCGCTTCCTGCCTCTCTTGAAATCAGGCTCAAACCGGGGTTCAGAGACGGACAGAACGTGGCGCTCGTGGCACAGCGGTTAACTGGCTTCAGGTTCACTGACGATGTGAGATTCGGTCGTGAGTGGATCGCGAAACTCGACAGGCTGAGAGACATTACCGCGGCGATAGGGTTGTTCGTAGGAGCGGCGTTCGCTCTTGCATCGGTCATAATTATAGGTACTACGATTCGCATGGCTGTTATTCAGCGTGCAAGCGAGATCGCCATAATGCGATTGGTGGGAGCGACCGACGGGTTTATTCGCCGTCCTTTCCTTCTCGAAGGAGCTATCAAAGGTGCGTTGGGAGGACTGGCGGCAGTCGCACTCAATTTCGCGGCACACCAAGCGGTGAATCGGACACTTATTGAGACGTCCTTTTTCAGCGACGCGCAGGCCGGCCTAATTGTATTGTTCGGAACGCTTCTCGGACTTTTGGCAAGCGCGCTCAGCGTTCGCAAACACTTGCGGCAAGTATGACGAGCCCCGGAGGACGACTCGTGGCTGGAGTGATCCCAGTTGTGATTCTGCTTGTGATCACAATGGGAGTCACCGACGCGGCAGCACAGCGGGATGTCGGCGGACGAATCAGAGAGAACCAAGGCCGGCTGAACGAGATTCGCAGAGAACGCAACCAACTGGAACTTCAGCTGGACCAGCTCCGGGGGCGGGCACACAACCTTTCAACTGAGATCATCAACCTTGAAAGCCAAAAGTTTGCCACGACCCGCATCGTCAACGAGTTGGAACGGCAGATGCTCGGGCTGACCGCCGAACTCGACACGATTACCTTTGAGCTTCTCCTCGCCGAAGACGGCCTCTCCGAGAAGAGAGCCATCCTTAACAGGCGTGTCACCGATATTTACAAGAGGGGATCTCTGTGGGGCTTCGAGGTGCTCTTGGCGGCGGAAAGTTTTGGCGACTTGCTGAGCCGCTACAAGTACCTCTATCTGGTCAGTCGCCAGGATCACAGTCTGGTGGGTGAAGTCGAAACGCTACGGAATCGGATCAATTCACAGCGTAACCAACTCATCAACGTCAGCACCGCGCTAGCCCGTTCCCAGACCACGCGAACTGAGGAACTCGGCCGATACACTGCCTTGGAACAAGAACGACGGAGGCGACTGGGAAATCTTCGAAGTTCAGCACAGCTGACGGAACTGGAGCTTGACTCGCTCGCTCAGAACGAAGATCGTATCATCACGCTGATCGCCGAACTAGAACGCGCCCGAGCTACCGCCCTGGCGCGTGGCCGCACCCCGATCACTACGATTACCGCAGCCAACATGGGATCGCTGGAATGGCCGACGGACGGCGAGGTCATTTACGACATGGGACGCCTAGAACTCCCCAACGGCACCTTCGTCAATCAGTTGGGTATGGGGATCAGAGTCCCGGTGGGTACTGCGATCCGCGCAGTCGCAGGGGGAAGAGTGGTTCTGGCGGAAGTTATTGGCACCTGGGGCCGTTCCGTGCTTCTCGATCACGGAGGATACACAACGATGTACCTTTTCCTATCGAGTCTCGAAGTAGCGGAGGATCAAGCTATCCAGCAGGGGCAGATTCTAGGCCTCTCAGGCGGTGAAGCTTCAGAGTTCGGACCACACATCGAGTTTCAAATTAGAGGTAGCAACGGCATAACGCTCGACCCAAGAAACTGGCTCAGACCCCGGAGCTAAACCGGGTTGTTCCAACCGAGATCATCAACTTCGTTCAGCCGGTCGCTCGAATATGCCTGACCAACTCCTCGGCGCTCACGTTTCAACATCGGGTGGAGTCGAAAATGCACCAGCGCGCGGCCACGATGTTGGGGCAAACTGCATCCAGATATTTACCAAAACACCAAACCAGTGGCGGGAACCAGAGATCA
>JACZUR010000217.1 GCA_022573095.1 Gemmatimonadota bacterium
TAACTCCCTAGCAACCGCCTGCGCGAGTTCGTTGATTTCCGATTCTCTCATGGGCTGATGTCCACTCGATCCACGACGCCCACGATAACCGCCTGTACCGGAATCCGCTCGTCGTCAAACAGCTTCCTGGCGGAGCTTCCTTCCTGTACGACCAGCACCTTATCACCAACCCCTGAATCAACCACGTCCAGCGCTATCACCTCCACCGATCCGTCCGACTTTCCATCAAGACCAAGTCGCTGCACCAGCAGCAGCTTCTTGCCGTCCAGGCGGTCATTCTTGTGAGTCGATACAACGTCTCCCACGACGTTCCCCAGGTACATTAGGTCTGTCTCACTCAGATTCCTGCAAGTCGATACGATCTACCTTCCCTACGATTCCGGCATCCACCGCGGCGAACGTGTCCCACAGAGTCAGAGAAGCCTCACGGGCAGTGATATAATAACACAGTTCGCCCGGGCCGAGGCCGATAGGATCGACCGCAACTACCGCTGCACCGCGGTCCTCACCACGCGCATCCACCGGTTGAATCCATTGCAGAGTCTGACCCCTCAGGGTGTCCTGTTTTATGGTCGCAACGACGGTCCCGACAACACGCGCTAGATACATAACTTGCTCACCATCCCCGGTTGAAAGTTCCCACGGTAACCGCCGGCTTGGTATGCGCCTGCAGCAGTTCGCGCTTGGTAAACAACTTGATCGCCGCCAACCCGACTATGAACCCGCCAATGTGGGCAAAGAAAGCCACGCCACCGGACTGACCTGCGCCACCCAGCAACGGCAGACCGCCGAGCAGCTGGAGCAGAGCCCAATATACCAGTATTACGTACGCGGGAAGGGCCCACGTCGTAACGAAGAATCCGAGGAACACGAGCGTGTGCACGCGAACCTTCGGGTAAAGCAAGAGGTAGGCTCCCATGATTCCGCTTATCGCTCCTGAGGCGCCCACCATCGGTACCGCGGAGCCGGGCTGCACGGCGATCTGAATCATCGCCGCGAGCATCCCGCACAACAGATAGAATACCACGAAACGGGCATGGCCCATCGAGTCTTCTATGTTGTTGCCGAAGACCCACAGGAACCACATGTTTCCTATCAGATGGAACCAGCCGCCGTGAAGAAACACCGAGGTGAGCACCGTGTGCCACGACGGGTTCCCGTCGAGCACACACGCGAGACCCCGACCGAGCGGAATAGTCATTTCCTTGCTGACGCTGCCCAGCAACTCCGCCGGGACCGCTCCGTACAGACAGATGGAACGGGCGAGGGCCGGCTGGCTGCCTGCCCCCTGGAAAACCAGCCATATGATGCTCGTGAGGACGATGATCCCTATCGTAATGTAGGGAGTAAGATTGGTCGGATTTTCGTCTCGATAGGGAAACATCGCCCCAACCTATGCAAGCCAGAAACCGCAGTCAATCAGAGGATTAGGCCCCGATACTTCGCTGCCACCTACCCTTAAAGTCCCTAGCGACGTACATTGTTCGCCCTGTACTGCCACTTTGACAGATAAATCAGGTATGGAGCTTGCGCTGTGTTGAGTGAAGCCTTGCCGGGTGGTCCGGTGGCAGTTGACCAGAACGAGAAATTAGGAGCTAAGTCTAGATGGCTGAAAAGGTTATAGGAATCGACCTCGGAACTACGAACTCAGTGGTGTCGGTCATGGAAGGGGGCGATCCGGTGGTGATTCCCAACGCCGAGGGCGGTCGGACGACCCCGTCCGTGGTTGCTTTCACAAAAGACGGCGAGCGTCTGGTGGGTCAGGTAGCCAAGCGGCAGGCGGTTACCAACCCCGAGAACACCATTTTCTCGATCAAGCGTTTTATGGGCAGGCGCATCGACGAAATCAAGGAAGAGGCACACACTGTCCCTTATCAGGTTGTCGAGGGCAAGAACGGTATGGCGACGGTCGAGATCCAGAACAAGAAATACACTCCGCCTGAGATATCGGCGATGGTGCTCCAGAAGATGCGTCAAACCGCGGAAGACTACCTCGGTTACAAAGTTGAGAAGGCTGTGGTAACGGTTCCGGCTTATTTCAACGATGCCCAGCGTCAGGCTACGAAGGACGCCGGCAAAGTCGCCGGTCTAGATGTGTTGAGAATCATCAACGAGCCAACGGCGGCCGCGCTCGCCTACGGGCTCGAGAAGAAGAAGGACGAAAAGATCGCCGTATTCGACCTGGGTGGCGGCACCTATGACATATCCATCCTCGAATTAGCCGAGGGAGTGTTCGAGGTAAAGAGCACAAACGGGGATACCCATCTCGGTGGTGACGACTTCGATCAGAAAATCATCGACTGGCTCGTTGCTGAGTTCAAGAAGGATCAGGGTATCGACCTTTCCAAGGACCCGATGGCATTGCAGCGGCTCAAAGAGGGTGCGGAAAAGGCGAAGATGGAGCTGTCCACCACGGCGCAAACCGAATTCAACTTGCCGTTCATCACTGCGGATCAGTCCGGGCCGAAGCACCTGAACTTGACGATGACCCGAGCCAAGTTCGAGCAGTTGGTTGACGGCTTGATTCAGCGCACGAAGGGACCGATGGAGATGGCACTGGCGGATGCGGGTCTGAAGGCCTCCGACATCGACGAGGTCATTCTGGTTGGTGGATCCACGCGAATCCCGAAAATCCAGGAAGTAGTCAAGGACTTCTTCGGTAAGGAGCCCAACAGAGGGGTTAATCCGGACGAGGTGGTAGCGATTGGCGCGGCAATTCAGGGCGGCGTACTGGCCGGCGAAGTGAAGGACGTTCTGCTGCTGGACGTCACTCCTCTCTCTCTGGGGATTGAAACGTTGGGCGGTGTGACCACAGTCCTTATCTCCCGGAACACCACAATCCCCACCAAGAAGATGGAGATTTTCTCTACCGCCGACGACAATCAGACCACCGTCGAAATTCACGTCCTGCAGGGCGAGAGAGACATGGCGACTGATAACCGGACTATCGGACGATTTCAGCTTACCGGTGTTCCCCCTGCTCCCCGGGGGATGCCTCAGATCGAGGTGACCTTCGATATAGACGCAAACGGCATACTGCACGTCTCGGCTCAGGATAAGGCGACCGGCAAGGAGCAGAAGATCAGGATCGAAGCCTCAAGCGGTCTCTCCGATAGCGACATCGACCGGATGGTCAAGGAAGCGGAAGAGCAGGCATCTGAGGACAAGAGCCGCCGCGAACAGATCGAGAATCGCAATCGTCTCGACGGCATGGTCTACGAAGTCGAGAAAAACAGTAAGGAATGGGCTGACAAACTCGAAGCGTCTCAGAAGGAGCAACTCGACGAGGCCGTAGAGAAAGCGAAGACTGCGCTGAAATCGGGCGAAGCCGAAGAGATTCAACAGGCCCTACAGGAACTTTCACAGGCGTACTCCGCCGCCGGTGCCTCGCTTTATGAGACGCAGCAGGCCCAGGCTGGCGCGGAGGGCGGTGAAGCCCCATCCGAAACAGAGGGGGCGGGGGCGAGCGCAACAGCGGACGAAGATGTCGTGGAGGCTGACTACGAGATCGTTGACGAGTCGAAGTCCGAGACCTAAGCTCCATGGGTAGCCCAGGGCCGGGAAACCCGCGACGGAAGCGGTTCCCGTACCCGGAGCTATCTACTGACACCATGTGGAGCGAGGTTATGTCATGACGCGTTCGAGGGAGTGGAAGAAATTCGGGACACTGGCCGCGATCTCCGTACTGCTGGGAATCGCTTTCCTTGTCGCGGTTAACTCGGCGCTACCCGGAAGGGCGCAGGTACGCCCACCTCTACCGATAAGGCTAAACACCAACACCTCATCGCTATCCGAAATCGAATGGCGTGATGACCTGAGCACCGCGTTCACACGGGTAAGCGAAGTTGTCAGACCCGCCGTAGTCTACATCAGCTCGAGTCTCACGCCCACCGCCAGGGGACGCCGCCATGGGTCGGGAAGCGGATTCATCTTTTGTC
>JACZUR010000218.1 GCA_022573095.1 Gemmatimonadota bacterium
CTCCGGAGACAGCTTAGAATACGCCATTCACGAAGCAAAAGCCTAACCGGTGAGCGGCGAGTATAGACGCTCAGATGCTCGAATCGGTCACCGAGGTCTTCACCTAGTTCTCTCGTAGGGGTGATTAACGTAAGCCGGCGGATCTCCGGTTGCGCCACTAACGCCGTACAGAACTCCCAGACGTGTCTTCTCTGTGCGTCGTGCCTGTCCATATCATTGGCAGCCAGATACACGATGCTAACTGCCGGATGACGAGCCATATGATCCGATATCCTGGCTGGTGCCGTGTCAGCGGGTGCGTGTTGGACCATTCCTTAGGTGGGCTTGACCATCGGTACGCCAAAGTTTCGTCGTTGTTTGTGCAGCGTGGGCAGCATGGCTGGGGGAAGGATTAGCTGCGGTGCTTCGCAAAGTAACTGTCGAACCACGTCCACGATTGATGCAGACCATCACGAAGCTGTATTTCTGGCAGCCATCCCAACACCCGTCGCACCTTGGCGATCGCCGAATAGTTTGTACGGATATCGCCTTGCCGTGCCGGACCGTGTTCGATGCACGCGTCAACCCCCGCTGCTTCCTGGACGAGGCTCGCCAACTCCAGAATACTGGTTTCCTCTCCTGTGGCAATCTGAAAGACTTCGCCACTGACGTTGCTTCGCAGGGCCAACAGCACGGCTCGGCACAGGTCTTCGACGTGGATAAAATCGCGTGTTTGGTGCCCATCCCCGTTGACCATGAGTCGCCCGTCGGCGCGGATATCCTTGAAGAACTTGGCTACGACACTGTCCTTGTGGGCCGAAAAGGGCCCGTACACGTTTCCAAACCGAAGGACGATGGTGTTTAGCTGCCACGAGCCGTGGTATGCCAGGCAGTATCCTTCGGCCGCGAGTTTGCTGGCGCCATAGGGAGCAATCGGCAGGGCTGCTTTGTCCTCGCTGGCAGGTGCGGGCTGGCGGCCAAGCGGGGCGTTGGACGAAGCCAAAACGAACTTTCCGGCGCTTCGATCCGCGTCTATGCGTTGACTCCACTGGTGTCTGCAGGCTTCCAGCACGTTCAACGTTCCAATGACATTTGTTTCACAATCTCGCCGGGGGTCGGCGAGCGACCCGGGCACACCCGTTTGAGCAGCCAGGTGGACGATGTAATTGTTCTCAGCCACTGCGTCGTTTACTGCTCGGACGTCGAGGATGTCGCCTTGGATGAGAGTGACCGGGAGGCCTTGGAGATGTTCTCTCCGTCCCGTGCTCAGGTTGTCCAGTACTGAAACCTGAAAATCGTGCTGAAGCAGCGTGCGCACGAGGTTGGCTCCGATAAACCCGGCCCCGCCGGTAACGAGGACTTTGGGGTCGTGGTGGGTCACCGCGCCTCAACGCCATCGGGGTCGGGTGCCGGCTCGAGGAACTTGATTTTCTCTCGGCGTCCGTCCCACCAGACATCGGGAATCAGCACTGCTTTTTTGGCCTCGATGCGATCCCGGTAACCCATGAGATCCTCGATCATGATACGCATCTCGGCTTCTACGTCGTGGGTAGGTTGGTAGCCCAATCGAAGGAGGTGCTTGTGCTCGGGTTGGTAGTAGTGATCTTCCAGCTCCTTCCGCGGGTTTTCGAGATTACGAGCCTCGACATCCAATCCCAGCGCCGCCGCCGCGTTGGCTACCTTCGACGCCAGTTCAGTGACATTATACACTTCCTCAAATTGGTTGAAGACCCGGTACTCGCCAGACTCGGGCGGATTCTCGAGCGAGAGCGTCAGGCATTGCATCGAGTCGCGCAGCGGCAAGAAACCACGTCTCTGGTACCCTTTGCCAAAAAGCGTCAAGGGGTGGCCGATAACTGCCTGGCAGCAAAAACGGTTCACCGCAGTGCCGAAAGCTTGGTCGAAGTCTAGTCGGGTCAGCAGCAGCGCATCATTACCCATATCATCGATGCGCGTGCCGAATACGACGCCCTGCATGATATCCGTGGCCCGCAGATTCCAGATTTTGGAGGCGAACATGATATTGTTTGACCCGTGTACCTTCGACCAGTGATACCAACTTCCTGCCTGGCGCGGGAACGGTAACCGGTCCTTCCGACCGCGGTACTCGATCTCGAAGAATCCCTCCGGAATCTCCAGATTGGGAGTGCCGTACTCCCCCATCGTGCCCAGCTTGACCAGATGTGCGTCGGGGCGAATGTCTCGCACGGCGAAGAGTAGATTGAACGTGGTCGTGATGTTGTTCGTTTGTACGAACACAGCGTGGTCCACGTCGATCATGGAATAAGGTGCTGATGGACATTCGCCGAAATGCACGATAGCATCGGGCTGGAAATCGCGGAAGATCTTCTCTACGAAACCGTAGTTTCTGAGGTCTCCTTCCCAGAACAACAACTCCTTTCCGCAGTGTTTTTTTAATGCCTGTAGGCGTTCTTTCATAGAACCGATAGGTGTGGCGCTCCACGAACCCATCTCCTCCACCCACTGCCGTCTGAAGAAGGTGTCTGCCCCCGCTACATCGTGGCCTCGGGCGATCAGGTGTTGTGCCAATGCCCAGCCCAGATAACCGTCAACGCCGGCGATAAAGATCCTCACCAAACCTCCGTCTAGGGCCGCGATCCGGCCGTGCCCGTCGCTAAGCCCACCTTGGGCCCTTCCATTGCCGGGGTCGAGTCGCCCCACGTGGAGTTGCGTGCCGCCCACGATCATCCCGACCAGGACAAAGTCTCGCCGGCCACCGAGGGGCACGTCTCAACACAATGCCCGGTGGGTCTTTACTGCCAAAGTAACGAGATGCGTCAGATGGATATTTTCCGGTCCGAAGCCATGGTCAACCTCGGGCTACCTTACTGGTAGCGGGGCACATTTCCCGAGGAGTTACCATAATGCCGGGTCACTTCACCCACAAGTTACGTTAGAATCTGTGCGGACCTCCGGCTTCTTGCCGGAGCCGTCACAGCGGGCCTACGCTAGCGCCTCACCGGCTCTCGGGTGCTGTTCGGTGCCCCGGGTGTTCCAAAGTGCGTGATATCGAGCGCTGGCGGCCCACCTCTCCCAAATTCCCCACTTACTGACCCACCGCCTCTTTGCGTTCGGGTAGTTAAGGATGCCCGGAGCACGCTGACGTCACTCGGTTTTCTCGTAAGCTATTGAAGCTACTGATCTTACGCTTCGTGTCAAGGTGATGGAGTTACCAGGCGTCTGGCTGCTACGATCGGTCAGATGTCGATTTTGTCGCAGAAGCGGTTGGTGATTGGTACTCGCCAATCCTTGCCAAAAGCACGTGGAGTGATCTTCACTCCCGGCGCAGCTTGGCGGCGTTTGTACTCGGATCGATCCACCATCCGAACGACACGCTCTACGGTGTCGGCTTCGAAACCCGCATTGACCATCTTTTTGACGTCCCAGTCCTCCTCCACGTAGGCTCGCAGTATCGGGTCGAGTACGTCATAAGGGGGTAGCGAATCGGTATCTTTCTGATCCGGTCGCAACTCGGCGGTGGGAGCCTTGGTGAGTACCCGCTCCGGTATGACTTCCCCGAGCGAGTTGCGGTACCGACAGAGGTCGTACACCAAGACCTTGGGGATATCCTTGATCACAGCGAACCCACCGGCCATGTCGCCGTATAGGGTCGCATAGCCGACGCTGCCCTCGCTTTTGTTCCCCGTGCTCAGGACCAGCCACCCAAACTTGTTGGACAACGCCATCAGGATGTTCCCCCGAATACGGGCCTGGAGGTTTTCCTCGGTAATGTCGGGACTCAATCCGTCGAACGTTGCCTCGAGCATTGTCGCGAAGGCTGTGGTCGCGGGTTCGATCGGGATGGTTAGAAAACGGATCCCGAGCGCAGTGGCCAACTGCTCGGCGTCGGACGCGCTCTCTTCCGACGTGTACTCAGAGGGCATCGCTACCCCAACCACCTGCTCGACCCCAACCG
>JACZUR010000029.1 GCA_022573095.1 Gemmatimonadota bacterium
GTTTATTGGCGCTGGCGCCGTTGTAACCAGTGACGTACCTGCATATGCACTCATGGTCGGTGTGCCGGCCCGTCGAGTTGGGTGGATGTGTGTGTGTGGTGAAAGGCTCCACGGTTCGGAGTTCTCCTTTACATGTGATTTCTGCAACCGAGCTTATGGTGTCACCGATGGACAATTGGAGATGGTCGAGTGAAGACGCTCGAAGAATACGCGGACGCCGAAGGAAGGGAGACCGCCAGACAGGTGCCTCTCCTCGATCTGCGTGCACAATATAGGCAGATCGAGTCAGAGGTACGAAAAGCCATCGACTCCGTGATAGAACGCCAACAGTTCATCATGGGTCCGGAGGTTCTGGAGCTCGAGAATGTAATCGCCAAGTTGTGTGAAACGAACTTCGCAGTGGCGTGCGCCAGCGGAACCGATGCACTCCTCCTCTCTTTGAAGCTCCTAGATATGAAGCCCGGTGACGAAGTGATCACCACACCCTTTACTTTCTTTGCAACTGCGGGAGCCATTCATAACTCTGGTGGGAAGGTGGTGTTCGTAGACGTTGATCCTGAAACCCTATTGATTGACGTGAGTCAGGTGGAGGATGCTGTTGGCCGCAACACCCGTGCGATAGTTCCCGTCCATCTGTACGGCCAGATGGCTGCGATGGACGAGTTGTTGCGCGTCATTGGCGAGAGTGAGATCCGGATCGTGGAGGATGCAGCTCAGGCTATTGGCGCTCGTCGTATGATCGACGGTCAGTGGAAGATGGCCGGCTCAATGGGAACTACAGGCGTACTCTCGTTTTTCCCGAGCAAGAATCTAGGTGGTTGGGGTGATGGGGGAATGGTAGTGACCCAGGAGGAATCGTTGGCGAAACGCCTCCGTAAGCTTCGCACGCACGGAGGCATGAAACGTTATTACCACGAGGAAGTTGGGACGAACAGCCGACTGGACAGTATTCAGGCCGCGGTGCTCAAGGTGAAGGTCGGGTATCTCGACGCGTGGCTCGACGCGCGCAGGTATAACGCAGCGCTATACGACGAGATGTTGGTGAATGTCGAAGGTGTGACGATCTGTAGGACTGACGCGGGAAACGAACATAGTTTCCACCAGTATACGATCCGGGCTGAACGACGAGATGATCTCGAGAACTTCTTGAAAGAAAAGGGAATTGGAACCGGGGTGTATTTCCCGATTCCGCTCCATCTACAAACCTGTTTTGCGTATCTGGGTTACGAGAAAGGGCAACTTCCTGTCGCGGAGGCGGCCGCTGCCGAGGTTCTCTCGCTGCCCGTCTACCCCGAACTATCGGTCGACGACATTGAATACGTCGCCGAATGCGTCGCGAGTTTCTATCGTTGAAACGTACCAAGGTAGCGGTACTCGGCGCGGGCAACTGGGGACGTAATCACATCCGTACACTGGCTTCACTTCCCGAGGCGGAGCTGGCGGCTATATGTGACTTGGACTCCGAACGCCGGGCTCAGATGGCGAGAGAATTTCCCGGCGCACTGATCGTTTCCTCACCCGCCGAGGCCATCGACGTTGCGGATGCAGTCGTGGTAGCGACGCCAGCGGCGACGCATGTCGAGCTTGCGAAGCAAGCCGTCCAGAGCGGCGTTCCCGTGCTGGTGGAGAAACCCCTTGCTCTCACTCTCGAGGATGCCACGTCAATTGCCGACCTGAGTGAGTCTGCTGGCGTCCCTTGTCTCGTAGGGCATCTCCTGGTTTTTCATCCGGCCGTCGAAATGTTGCGGAAGATGATTCAAACGGGGGAACTCGGAGACATATTTTATCTGTACAGCCAGCGTGTGAACCTCGGTCAGGTTCGTCCTGACGAAAACGCCCTTTGGAGTTTTGGTCCTCATGATGTCTCGGTTGCCCTGTACCTGCTAGACGAAACGCCGACTAAAGTATCGGCCAACGGTAAGAGCTACATTCAGCCGGATGTGGAAGACGTTGTTTTCCTGACGATGGAGTTCAAGTCGGGGGTGACAATGCACGCACAGATGTCCTGGCTGGACCCGCACAAGGAAAGAAGACTGACGGTTGTGGGCAGTAAGAAAATGGTTGTTTGGGACGACATGGAACCTCGCGAGAAAGTGAAAGTTTATGACAAAGGCGTCGATAGGCCGCCGAATTACAAGTCGTATGGCGAGAGCCTGGCGATTAGGGAGGGAGACATATTCGTTCCCAAGGTCTCGAACACAGAACCGCTGGTCCTGGAACTACAACACTTCATCGATGTCGTAAAAGGCGCCGCGCCAGGGGCTGCGTCAGCCCGATCCGGGGTTGAGGTCGTCAAGGTTCTCTCAGCTGCCACGAAATCGTTGGCTCAAGACGGAATGGCAGTGTCACTATGAGTCGTTCGCGGAACGCCGCAGAAATCCTGATCGCAAAGGCCGAAGATCGTAGCGCAACCTTTGCGGTGATGGGTTTAGGATACGCGGGTCTTCCTCTTGCTGTCGAACTGGCTGCGTCGGGATTCCGCGTTGTCGGGGTCGACATTGATCAGGCGGTCGTCGATGGAATCAACGGCGGCCGATCCCATGTAAGCGATGTCTCGAGCGAGAGGTTGAAGTCGTTAGTGAGTGATAAGTTTATCGAGGCCACGGTTCACGCCGACCGTGTCTCTGATGTGGATGTCGTTTGTATCTGTGTTCCCACGCCGCTCTCGAAAACGAAAGATCCAGACGTATCATATATAGTGGCCGCTGCCGATGCTGCCATAGAGCAGTTGCGATCCGGGCAGGCGATAATTCTTGAGAGTACGACGTACCCGGGGACGACCCGAGAACTGCTGTTACCGCGTATTCAGGAGCGTGGTTTTGTGGTTGGGCAGGATGTATTCCTTGCATTCAGCCCGGAGAGAGTCGATCCCGGCAACGCGAAGTGGCACACTCGTAACACTCCCAAGGTAATCGGCGGCATCACGCGGGAGTGTGCCCGCGTAACCAAAGCTCTGTACGAACCGGTGTTCGATACATTGGTGCCGGTATCTTCTCCCGAGTCCGCCGAACTGGTCAAGCTTCTCGAAAATACCTTCAGGAGCGTCAACATCGGGCTAGTCAACGAGATGGCGATCGTCTGCGACAAACTACATGTGGATGTGTGGGAGGTAATCGAGGCAGCCGCGACAAAACCGTTCGGATTTGTAAAGTTCACTCCAGGCCCGGGACTTGGCGGGCACTGTATACCAGTGGATCCACACTACCTAGCGTGGAAGATGCGCGGATTGAACTACAAAACGAGATTCATCGACGTTGCAGGCGAAGTCAACTCCGAGATGCCTGCGTTTTGGGTTCGCAAGGTGGCGGAAGCGCTGAACAAAGTGAGTAAGCCTATTAAGGGGTCGGACATTTTGATGATCGGCGTAACGTACAAGAAAGATGTCGGTGATATTCGGGAGAGCCCGGCGCTTGATATAATCAGGCTTCTCGTGCAACAGGGCGCAAATGTATCCTATTACGACCCGTTCGTGAGTGTAATTTCGAATGGCGGTGTGGAGCTGGAATGCGTGAAGTTGAGTTCTGCTACGGTCAAAGGCGCTGACTGTATAGTCATAGCTACTGATCACAGTTCCGTAGACTACGACTTGATACGCCGTGAGGCGTCCATTGTAATCGATACGAGAAATGCTTTGGCCCAGGGGGAGGGGGGTGGAAGTTGAGAGTTGCAGTGGTAGGTACCGGATATGTCGGTTTGGTAGTGGGGGCCTGCCTGGCTGAGACTGGAAACGATGTGGTCTGTGCTGATCTCGATAAGGAAAAGATAGCCGGCTTAAAGAAGGGTCGCATTCCCATATATGAGCCGGGTCTGGAGCCGCTTGTGGTTAGAAATCAACGAGAAGGGCGGCTGACCTTTACCACCGACGTAGGTTCGGCGGTCGAATCATCGGAGGTCGTTTTCGTCGCTGTTGGCACCCCTCCAGATGAAGACGGTTCGGCCGATCTACAACACGTGCTCGATGTTGCGAAGGCTGTTGGCCAACATATGAACTCCCCGAAAGTTGTGATCACGAAGAGTACAGTACCTGTAGGCACGGCTCAGAGAGTTCGTGAGGAGATAGCCAAATACACAGATATGCAGTTCTACGTCTGCTCTAATCCTGAATTCTTGAAGGAAGGTGCCGCCGTAGATGATTTCATGAGGCCGGACAGAGTGGTCGTCGGTGTGGATTCGGACGAGGCACAGGAGATTTTGTCGGATCTCTTCGCTCCCTTCGTGAGAACTGGCAACCCTCTCATTTTTATGGATATAGCCTCTGCGGAACTGACCAAATACACTGCGAACGCGATGCTCGCTGCGCGAATCTCGTTTATGAATCAAATCGCTGAATTGTGTGAGCGGGTAGGAGCAGACGTTGCACAGGTTCGCAAGGGAATTGGGTCCGACTCGCGGATAGGTAAGTCGTTCCTGTTTCCCGGACCGGGATACGGGGGTTCCTGCTTCCCGAAGGATGTCCGAGCTCTTATTCGTACCGCCGCTGACTGTGAGGTGACGCTGGATCTGCTGCTGGCTACCGAAAAAGTGAATCAGAAACAGAAGAAAGTGTTGTTTGAGAAATTGAGCGGAACGCTCGATGGGCGAATCGAGGACTCGAGAATTGCCATTTGGGGCTTAGCGTTCAAGGCGGAGACCGATGATATGAGGGAAAGCCCGTCCGTATCATTGATAAGCGCACTGGTTGATGCCGGGGCGAGAGTGATAGCTCATGACCCCGAAGCGATACGAGCTGCCCGGGATATTTTTGGCGAAACGATTTTCTACGCAGATCACATGTATGATGCGTTGTCGGAAACAAACGCTCTTGTGGTGGTCACCGAGTGGAGCGAATATCGCAATCCTGACTTCGAGCGCATGAAGTCACTCATGGCTGAACCGCTAATAGTGGATGGTAGAAACCTCTATGATCCCGGCAAAATGAGAGAGCTGGGTTTTGAGTACCACTGCCTGGGAAGAGGAAACCCGGTGTGAGGGCGGTCGTAACGGGAGCTGCAGGTTTCCTAGGATCGCATCTTGTTGAGAAATTGATCACTGGAGGATTCAATGTCATCGGCGTCGACAACTTCATTACCGGCTCAAAAAAGAACTTAGCTCACCTGGAAAGCCGTACCGAGTTCGAGTTCCTCGAGCACGATGTCAGCAATTTCATCTCCATCGCCGGCAACGTCGATGGGGTATTCCATTTCGCCTCTCCCGCCAGCCCGGTGGATTACCTGGAACTTCCGATCCAGACGCTCAAAGTGGGCTCGCTCGGCACACATAACGCGCTCGGTTTGGCAAAGAGCAAAGACGCCCGGTTCTTCCTCGCCAGCACTTCTGAAGTGTATGGAGACCCACAAGTGCACCCCCAAGCCGAGACATACTGGGGTCATGTGAATCCCATCGGCCCTCGCGGTGTCTACGACGAGGCGAAACGTTTCGCCGAAGCCATGACCATGGCCTACCATCGTTATCACGGGATCGACACACGGATCGTAAGGATTTTCAATACCTATGGACCACGCATGAGGCCTGGTGATGGAAGAGTTGTTTCAAACTTTATCGTTCAGGCCATCGAAGGATCGGACCTGACGATCTACGGCGATGGGACGCAGACGAGATCCTTCTGCTACGTCGATGATCTTATCGAAGGGATCTATCGGTTGTATGAGCACGGCGGTCCTGAGCCGGTTAACATCGGCAACCCCAACGAGTTTACGGTTTTGGAGCTGGCAAATTTGGTTCTCAAGCAGACCGGATCGAATTCGAAAATTTCGTTCGGTGAACTCCCAGTGGATGACCCCAAGCAGAGACGACCGGATATCAGCGTGGCTTCCTCGCGCCTTGGGTGGAAGCCGACAGTGGAACTGGAAGAGGGTCTTGCGAGAACTGTGGAGTACTTTAGAAACCGACTGAATGAGTAAGGTTGCTGTAACGGGAGCCGCTGGGTTCATAGGCTCCCATGTTTGCCGAGCTTTAGTTGCAGCTGGTTACGATGTGGTTGGGGTTGATAATTTTGACCCGTTTTACCCGCGCCGGATCAAAGAGGCGGCGATCAGTGAGCTAAAGAGGGCAAGGGGATTCGCATTAGTCGAGTGCGATGTCGCCGACGTAGAGGTCTTGCAGCGAGCGATCGCCGGGTCGGACGTCGTGATCCACCTCGCGGGCCGTCCGGGGGTGCGCGACAGCATCGTAGCGCCAGAATTCCACTCACGACTGAATGCGGGTGGAACACTTTGCGCCCTGGAAGCCGCCCGAAAGGAAGGAGTGCAGCGCTTCGTCTTTGCGTCGAGTTCATCAGTATATGGAAACGCAGTCGACTATCTGTTTCGGGAAGACGAGACTGCCGCTGAGGCGATTTCACCTTACGGCGCTTCAAAGAGGACGGCAGAACTGTTGTGTGATATCTATAGTGCGTTACACGGCATCGCCATCGCGTCCCTGCGCCTCTTCAGCGTCTACGGACCCGGGCTGCGTCCCGACCTCGCAATCCAGAAGTTCAGCCGGGCAATCGACAGCGGTGAGCCTCTTTTTCAGTACGGAAGTGGTGACAGCCAACGCGACTACACTTTCGTGAGCGATGTTGTGCGCGGTGTTCTCGCAGCGGTCGGTTGGACGGAAAATCGATCGGCTGGCCACGAAATTTTCAACCTAGGAACGTCCCGGCCGATCGCGTTATCGTATCTTATCAGACTCCTAGGAGATCTTTTCGGCCGGACGCCGATCATTGAAGTCGTTGCTGAACAACCGGGGGATGTAAGGAGAACGTGTGCGGATATCATCAAATCCAAGCAGATACTGGGATATGACCCGCATGTGACTATAGAGGAAGGATTACCTTTATTTCTGGAGTGGTTTCGAGAGCAGAATGGATACACGAAAAACGTCGCTTGTTGATCGCGCCAAGGAACGCTTCTCGGTCCAGGACTACTACGGTGCTATCCATCTGCTCAAGGAGCTTGTGGACACGGGAAATGCCTTTGCTGATGCCTTCCACCTGTTAGGCTTGTCCTACTATCTCGCGGGTAGATCGGGAAAGGCGCTGGAGGCGCTCGATAAGGCGATCGAGCTCAACCCGCGCTACGTCGAGGCGCACGTGAACCGGGGTATCGTGCTCAACGACCTGGGGCGAACCGACGAAGCGGCGGTGGCCTTTGCGTCGGCACGTGCCACAAGCGGCGATAGCCGAATGGGCATTCCAGCCCACAGCGCCGCTAAACTCGCCAATCTCCATGCTGAACTTGGCGAAGCATACGTCGACTCCGGGGCGCTGCCCCAGGCGATCGAGCAGTACAAGGTTGCCCTGGACCTGGGGCCGGAATTTCACGACCTGAGGTACAGACTCGGACGGCTACTGCTGGATTCGGGGCGGTCTCTCGAGGCACGCGAGGCGTTCGAGAAGGTGGTGGAGGCCAGGTCCGGTTTTGCGGACGGGCGCGCCGCTCTGGGGCTGGCTTGTTACCTGTCCGGGGATGCCGCTTCGGCGCGCGAGGTGTGGGGAGCGCTGACACAAGAAAATCCTGACGATGCCCGAGCCAAAGCGTATCTCGCTATGCTCGAACGGACCTCGCCAGTATAAGCATCGTGTTCTCCAACTCAATCAAGGCGGTTCCATTGTTTGCGCTGGTTGTCTACAGTTGCTTGGGTAAGGTCGCAGATCATGAAACTCTCGGTGACCGAGCCTATCTTGCTCACGAATTTGTGGAAGCGCTGGTAGAGTACCGGTTAGCGATGGCCCAAGGCATTACCACGCCCGTGCTGCGCGGTAAGGCAGGCGCCGCAGCGCTACGGTCGCGAGACCTCGTGGCGGCTGCAAGGGAATACGCCGCCCTCGCTGAGGAGGACCGCGAGCGGATAACCGAAGCTGCCGACGGACTCGAACGTGTCGCGGTCGCGGCGATCGAAGACGGTAACCGCGAGGCCCTGCAGGTTTCTTTGGAGAGTCTTATGGAGATCGCGGAGGGCCGAGCCCTGGGGCGTTTTGCGCAACAGGTTGCCGACGGATTTGGATCGGCATCGAGTTCGCAGGATGCGTTAGCCATGTTACCCTACGCCGCTGCGGTTGCAAGCGATACAAGAACCCAGGATTCCCTCGTTCACGAGTACGCCCAAACAATGGCCTTGCGGAACGAATGCAGCAGGGCCGTTCCGATCTTCGAAAGCCTGCTGCGCCGAAGAAGGAATATCAGCATAATCGAGGATGCGCAGACCGGGCTCGCCGAGTGTGCTCTCTCCCTGGGCCATCGGGCGCTGAACTCCGGGCGGCCGACTGAGGCCGAAGAGTGGTTTCGCAAGGCCGTTGCTGGCGGCGGTCAGTCGCACTTTGCGATGCTGGCGTACATTGGCCTGGGTGATGTCATGTTTGCTCAGGGTGATTTTCTCGGTGCTGCGGATGCATACTGGGAAGCGCGCTTTGGTGCTGCACCGGGTAGCGGTATTTATCGACTTGCCGAGGAGCGGCTGAACAATCTTGGTGATGCGGGAACGGTGGAGGGGGAGAAGGGGTTCTAAGGCCGATGCGCAAGCTGTTTACCGTGGTGCTTGGAGTGGCATCGGTGGCCGGGTGTGCGAGAAACATAGATCTCGATCGGTTTACCACTCCCCAGGAAATGCTCGACGCGGCCGTTGCCGAGAAGGAGCGGGGGAACTGTGTGGGCGCGACCCCGGTATTCAGAAGAGTGTTGCTGGAATTCTCACCCAGAGACCTTCAGACAGCAACCGCCAGGTTTCATCTTGCGGAGTGCCTCGTAGAGGACAACCAGTATGTGGAAGCCTCGCGACAGTTTCGAAGAGTGGCGAACGAATTTCCCACGGGAGAACTCGCCGCACTAGCGCTGCTGCGATCGGGGGATGCTTTGGCGCAGCTTTGGAAGAGGCCAGAACTAGACCCGACCTACGGCCAGAGCGCAATGGCTGCTTATACGGAACTGCTGAACCGCTATCCGTTGGCAACGGAAGCCGACTCAGCTCGTCAGCGGAGCAACGACCTTTCCAATAGGTTCGCAGTAAAAGAATTCAGAACGGGTCGGTACTATTACAGGCACGGCGCTTACGATTCCGCTATTATCTACTTTAGAAACGTCGTTGGGGACTATCCGCGTTCAGATGTAGTACCAGCAGCGCTCCTTACCCTGGTCGACATCTATCGCCGGCTGGGGTACGAGCAGGAGCGAGAGGAAACATGCCAACTGCTATTCCGATTCCACTCGGACACTCCGGGCTTGGCGGAGTCCTGTACCGACGACGCTGTGTCATAGTCCCTTGAGGGTTGGCGTGTTCGGCGGGACGTTCGATCCCGTTCACAACGGGCATTTGTCGGCCGGCCTTTCGGCGATTAGGCAGCTGAATCTTGACCAGATAAGACTAATCCCCGTCTGCCAGCAGCCACTAAAGAGAAGCGCTCCGGTTACAAGCGCTAACGACAGAGTCGCAATGCTGGAACTCGCCACTGAGGATCAACCTGCGTTCGTTGTGGACCTCCGGGAGATCGATCGTGGGGGTTTGTCCTACACGGCCGATACCATCGCAGAACTGAGGATGGAGTTTCTCGGCGATGAGTTATTTTTATTGCTTGGGAGCGACGCGGCTAAGGACTTTTCGCGCTGGAGAGATACTTCTGAAATTGAACGAGATGTCCAGTTGGTGATTCTGACCAGGCCCGGATCTGAAACTATGGGACCTATTCTTTCTGGGACATACCTGGAAGTCCCGTTGGTTGACGTATCATCGTCGATGATCAGGACTGCCGTTCGGCGGGGTGGGGTGATCGATGAGATGGTCCCAGCCTCGGTTGCCAGTTACATACACGATAGAGGGTTGTACCAGAGCGATATTTGATGCTTAAGAAATTGGTTACGTCGGTTATCGGTACGAGGTTTGAGCGAGATCTCAAGCGAATCCAACCGGTGATCGATCAGATTCACGATTGCGAAAAGCAGCTGTCGTCTTCTTCGGAAGCAGAACTCAAGGCGCAGGCTGAACGATTTCGCGGCGTAGTCAAGGATCGCGTCGGCACGATCCAGCAGCAACTGGAGATGCGCCGCGCGGAGAAACATGCGTGTGCAGACCCTGAGAGACGCGATGAGCTCGACGACGAGGTTCATGAACTAGAGGAGAAATATAAGGGCGAACTTGGGAAGGTTCTAGATGACATCCTACCGGAGGCGTTCGCAACCGTAAGAGAGGCCTGTCGCCGCTTGCTTGGGACCAAGGTTCTAGTGACTGGCCTTGAGTTGGAGTGGGAAATGGTACCGTACGATGTTCAACTCATAGGCGGCATCATCCTACACGAGGGCAAGATAGCCGAAATGGCCACGGGGGAAGGAAAAACTCTCGTTGCCACCTTGCCGATCTATCTCAACGCCTTGGCGAAACGCGGCGTCCACGTTGTAACCGTAAACAATTACCTAGCCCGCAGAGACTCGCAGTGGATGGGTCATTTGTTGAAATATCTTGGCCTTACGGTTGGATGTCTGGACGACACGCAGCCGTCGAGCGCCGAGCGCAGGGCAGCGTACGAGTGCGACGTAACCTACGGAACGAACAACGAATTTGGATTCGACTACCTGCGTGACAACATGGTGTTTCAGCTGGAGCAGCGTGTTCAGCGGGAGCACGCGTACGCGATTATCGATGAGGTGGATTCCATCCTGGTAGACGAGGCGCGCACGCCTCTAATAATCTCTGGTCCTGTAGGAAACGAGGGGGATGAGAAATACCAAGAGTTTAATCCTCGGATTCAAGGACTGATTCGCAAGCAGACCGGTGTTGCCAACGAGTTGATCGCAAGTGCGGAACGTCTGCTTGAAGATGAAGAGCAACGCTACGAGGGGGGAGTCAAACTCTTCCAGGTTCAAAAAGGAATGCCGAAGAACAAGCGCTTTATGAAACTGATCCAAGAACCGGAAACCAAACAACTCCTTCAGCGCGTCGAGCTTGACTGGCTCGCCGACCGCAAACTCCCGGCCAAAGATCAACGCTTCAAGGACTTTGAGGATCAGCTTTGCTTCATCATGGATGAACGGGGCCGCTCCGTCCATCTGACAGACCTTGGAGTGGAGGAGATGAGTCCGGATGACCCGAACCTGTTCGTCGTGCCGGATATCTCTGAAGCGGTGGGTGTTCTGGAGCGAGACGAGTCGCTTAGCCCTCAAGAGAGACTGGAGAAACGGCGTGATTTGGATGCGGAATACGCGGCCAAGAGCGAGAAGCTGCACATCATTCACAAGTTACTCCAGGCTCATTCGCTCTATGAGAAAGATGTCGAGTACGTAGTTCAGGACGGCCAGGTGTTCATCGTCGACGAGTTTACCGGCCGAATCATGGCGGGGAGGCGTTGGTCTGACGGACTGCACCAGGCGATCGAAGCCAAAGAGGGAGTCAAGATACGGGGAGAAACGCAGACCCTGGCCACTATCACTATCCAGAACTTCTTCCGCATGTATGACAAACTCTCCGGCATGACGGGAACGGCAGAAACCGAAGAGACGGAGTTCTTTCAGATCTATGGACTCGAGGTGATGGTGATTCCCACTAATCGCCCGGTACGGCGCGTTGATCATCACGATCTCCTCTACCAGTCCCGCAGAGAGAAGTACACCGCGGTGATCGAGGAGATCGAACGGCATCATGAGCGAGGGTTGCCGATACTGGTCGGCACGGTTTCGGTTGAAGTCTCCGAGACTCTCGCCAGAATGCTCAAGCGTCGTGGTTTGAAGTTTGAGGTGCTCAATGCGAAACAGCACCAAAGAGAGGCGGAAATCATCACACAGGCGGGCAGGCCGGGCGCGATTACCATCGCCACTAATATGGCCGGCCGCGGCACGGATATCAAACTCGGAGCGGGTGTAAAGCAGTGTGATATCTGCGGCATCAAGTCCAAGGTTGCACCATTTGGTCAGAACATCGCCACACCGGACCTAAGCGTCGACGAAATAAGGAAACGGGGCTGCAACGACGAACCACCTTGCGGACTTACCGTAATAGGCACCGAAAGGCACGAGTCGCGACGCATCGACAGACAGCTCAGGGGACGCTCCGGCAGGCAAGGGGATCCGGGCCAGAGTGTCTTCTTTCTGTCTTTGGAAGACGACCTGATGCGCCTTTTCGTCTCTGACAGAGTTGCGAAGTTCATGGAAAAGACGGGAGTCGAAGAGGGAGAGGTACTCACGCACCCATGGTTTACTAAGGCTATTGAGAACGCCCAGAAGCGAGTCGAACTACAGAACTTCCAGGCACGTAAGAAGCTGCTCGAGTATGACGATGTCATGAACCAGCAGCGGGAGGTGATCTACTCCCAGAGGCTGTTCGCCCTTGAAGGCGGTGAGGAACTCAAAGCAGAGGCTTTGAAAATGATTGGGTCGGCGCTGTCCAAATTCGCCGAAGAAGCCGGCGCTGAAGAGCCCGAGAACTGGGACCGCAGCCTGATGAGGACGGACCTGATGATGCGATACCTTGTTCCGGCGCCTGTGATAGAAGACGAGGAAAGAGTTTCTGATCTAAGCGCGCTCGAGAGTGCCGTTCAGGAAGCCGGAAAGGCGGCCTTTGACGCGAGGCTCGCATCTTGGGACGAGCTGTCTTCGAGGTACAGCGTTCCCGATCTGTCCGAGAAGTTGCTGGCGCAGGTATCGTTGCAAGTCCTGGACGAAAAATGGAAAGATCATCTCTATGATCTCGATCAGCTGAGGAATGCGATTCACTATAGGGCGTGGGGCCAGAAGGATCCCCTCATTGAATACAAGAAGGAGGCGTTTGACCTATTCGTAGGGTTGATGGCAGACATCCGGTCTACTTTCGCGGAACGTTTTTTCAAGTTCCAAGTACAGGTGAACGCCCCGCCACCACGGCAAGCGGTTCCCCAACGGGTGCAGATGAGACATGATACCGCCACTGACGCCGATCTGATGGTGGGTGCCGGCGGAGGAAATCTTCCCCCGGGGCCGATGTCCACCTCCGGTCCCGGCGATAGCGGCTCCACGGTGGTTGCCCCTCAGAAAGCCGATGTAAAGGTAGGAAGAAACGATCCCTGCCCGTGCGGAAGTGGCAAGAAATACAAGAAATGCCACGGCCGCGCGTAACAGAGTCGCGACAATAGATACTGATCGCAGCGAATAGGTTACGGGACGCCCCTGTTGGCGCCTACCATTCCTCCATGCCTAGTTATACACTCGCTGAAACCAGGAGCGAGGACCGACCACGAGAGAGGCTCTTCGAGCACGGCCCCGCTGCGTTGACGGTGATCGAATTGATCGCCATTGTGTTAGGTACGGGGACGAAGCATCGTGACGTAGTCAGAGTTGCCGAGGATCTCGTCGCTGAAGTGGGCGGTTCGCTGAGGGAATTAGCTCGCAGACCTCCGGGGTTTCTTTCCGAGTTGGATGGTGTGGGGAGTGCCAAGGCCGCCAAGATATCAGCCGCGCTCGAACTGGCACGCCGATTGGCAAGCGAATCGAGGGGCGAGAGAATGCAGGTTCGCTCGCCGGGAGACGTATATAGGTGGTGTGCTCCGACCGTGCGCGACCTGGCTGTGGAGGAATTTCGGTTGCTTGCCCTGGATAGTCAGAATAGGATCATGAGAGAGATATTGGTTACGAGGGGAATCCTAAATAGCTCATTGATTCATCCGCGCGAGGTTTTTAGGGCCGCCATCGCCGAGGCTGCGGCGGGTATCATCGCAGTCCATAATCACCCGAGCGGTGACCCCACGCCCTCCGCGGATGATAGAGCCGTGACGGGACAACTGGTCCAGGCGGGCAAGGTGTTGGATATTCCTATGCACGACCACGTGATCATCGGTGGAGATAGGTACTTTAGTTTTGCGGAAGCGGGTTTACTGTGACTAGTCTGACGGCCACGTTCGACGACAAGCTGGAAGAACTGCTCGCTGATCGCGGGGAGCTGATCGATCGGGCTCTGGTTGAGCGCGCCTTCCGTTTCGGGGCGGAGGCACATCGCGGCCAAAAGCGCCTGTCGGGCGAGGACTTCATTTCCCATTCGGTTGCCGTCGCCGAGATTCTGCTGCATCAGCACCTCGATACGACCTCGGTGGTGGCCGCGCTGTTGCACGATGTTGTCGAGGATTCGGATGTTTCCATTGAGGAGGTTGAGGAGGAAGCGGGTTTGCTCTATTATTCAGGCGGCGAACTCCGGGTAAGAGAAGATGAGGTATCTGATATTACGAATTTCAGTTTACCACAAGAGCGCTTAATGAAGGGCAAGGTTGATTCAAGTGAAGTGTTTGAGCTGCGCTACAGCACGCTCCTGGCTCAGGTGAAGTCTCGACAATCTCCAGTGAGGGGATTCCTCGGAGGTCGAGTAGATCTGATTCCTCACCAGATGTACATCCTGCACGAGGTAGCGATGCGTCAGATTCCCCGGGTACTACTCGCGGATGAGGTGGGTCTTGGTAAGACTATTGA